>NZ_WOEI01000010.1 GCF_009733925.1 Streptobacillus canis
ATTCAAATATAGGATTTAATACAGACTATAAGATATTTACACCTAAAGTAAGTTTAGGAGTAAACTTTGATATATCAAGATTAAATATAGATACTTCAATAGAATACAATAAAAGATTTAGAGCATTACTGTCATTAAGATTCGATATAGTTAAATAGAAAGGTATAGGAGAGTATTGAAATAAGTCTGTAAATTCATTCAAATTTACTTTTATTTCAAAGACTCTTATGATATTTAATTTGTAAATAACTTAATATATTATAATTGTATTTTATAACGTGTCAATACTCTCAATTTAATAAATGATTATGAGTATTTTTAGTATCAAAAAAGCCAGTTTTTGCTGGCTTTTTTGATTTATTTAGAGACAGCCCCTATTCTATTATACTTAGCATATCATGATAAATAGGTATTTCTATATTTATTCTTTCGTTTTTAGATGGATGAATAAATGATAGACTATATGCATGTAACATTTGTCTTTTTGCAATTTTATGATAAATAGAATCGGGGTTATATAAAGTATCTCCAATGATAGGATGACCTAAATGTTTTAAATGAACTCTAATTTGATGAGTTCTTCCTGTAAATAGTTCACATTCAATAAGTGAAATATCTAAATGAGGATAAATTTTTATAAGTTTAAATTTAGTTTTAGCTTCTTGCCCTCTATCATCTATTATTCTTGCGAGTTCATCTCCATTTTTATATATTTTCTCTTCGACCATTATTTCATCTTTTTCAAATATACCTTCAGCAAGAGCAAGATATTTTTTAATTACATTTGCCTTTCCAGATTGGATAAATGATTGAGCAAAACTATTTTTTGCAATCATTATTAACCCTGAAGTATTCATGTCTAAACGAGATATAAATCTAGGAACTAGATTTTGATTGTATTTTTCAAGGAAATATGCAACAATACCATTAGCTAAAGTTTTATCTACTTTTTTTAAAGTAGGATGAGTTAATAAATATGGTTCTTTATTAATTATTAACAGATCATTATCCTCATAAACTATATCAAGGTTCATCTTGATGGGTTCTAAATTAGTACCTTTTTCTTTTTCTTTAACAGTAAGAATTCCTGTTTTTGGTAGTTTAGTTGTAGTTCTGATTTGTTTATTATCTAAAAATACCTCAATAGATCGTAAACTTCTACCAGAATAATTGTGAAATTCACGAAGATATTGAGATACTTTCAGTCTAAACGCTTTTTCATCTAGAATATATTTTTTCATTATAATAATTTAGGTACTATGCAAATTGCATATATTGGACCTGCATGAGAACCTACAGTTGCTCCTATATGTGTAGTTTTTTCAGCAACCGTAATTTTATGGTTACCTTTTATACTTTCAAGTATTTGATTAATATTATCTAGTTGTTTTGAACTACCACCAAATCCAGTATATAGATAAATACTTTGTTTTTTAGAAATTTCTTGTATATTTTTTTCAAGATAAGATATAGCAGAATTTTCTCCAAATACTTTTTTTTCAACAGTAAGACTACCTTGAGAGAAAGTAAGTATAGGTTTTAAGTTTAAGAAATCACCAATAGATCTAGCCATTTTAGTGATTCTTCCACCTCTTTCAAGATATTTTAAATCTTCTACAACTATTAGTGCTTTAACTTTAGATTTAAACTTCTCTATCCATGCTGAAATTTCATTTACTGACTGTTTCATTATAGCTTTTTCTGCTGCTTGTTTAACTAGTATTCCTAATGGGAAAGAAACAAGTTGTGTATCTATTTGAATTATATCATTTTCTTTATTTAAGTTAGAGCTAACCATCTTAACAGTTCTAAATGTTCCACTCATAGTGCTGCTAATATTTAAAGTAATTATCTTCTTATATCCTTTATTAAAAATATTTGTATAAAGATTCATTAACTCTTTAGGTGAAGGTTGAGCGCTTTTGAAGTGAGCTTCTTCATTGATAAGTTTATTCCAAAATTCCTCTTTAGTAATATTTACACCGTCTTTAAAGTGTTCTCCACCTGCTTCAAGTCTAATAGGAGTAATAAATATTGGTAATCCTTTAATATCATCTTCTGTTAACTCACATGCAGAATCTGTTACGATAGCAATATCAGACATATCTGTTGGTCTATTTTCAATATAGATATAATATTGATAATTTTCTTGATCACCAATTATAAATTTAGTATTAGGTATATTTAAACTTGAACGAACTTCATCAAATTTATCTTTACCTTCAACTATAGTAATATTAGTTGTAGTCTCAGTAATATATTTTTCTTTTACTTCATTAATTAATGTTTGTAAATCTGCGTTAGCATGTTTAATCTTAGTATTAACTAATGCGATGTAATCATCTTTAGTAATTACTAATCCATCAACACTAGTATCTCTTACAGCCTTAGTAATTTCAATAGAGTAGTTAAACTCTTGATTGAATTTTGTATTAGCTAAGATATCATAATAGTTTGTTAGATAGTAATAACCTTCCATCATAGTTTTAGTTGGTATAACTAAAACGTTTTTTTCTGTTTTTTCAGCAGCAATATTTGCTGTAGAAATTACATTTTTGTTATTAGGTAATATTACTATTTGTTTATTACTATTTATTTTAGCAATGGCATTTAAAATATCTTGTACACTTGGATTTTGACTTTGTCCACCAAGTAGTACAACGTCAGCACCTAAAGTTAAGAATTCTTCTTTTAAGTTTAAGCTATCTGCTAAGATAACATAAGAGTATTTAGATAAGTTTGGTTTAGGGTTAACAAATATCTTAGTTTGTTCCTTCTCACTACTTACTAATCCTTCATTTTGTAATTTCATATTTTCTATCTTAATTTTTTCAAGATCTCCATGTTGCACAGCAAGTTCTAGAGCTTGTCCAGGATTATTAGTGTGTACATGTATCTTGAATTTCTTAGAAGTTTGAGCAAATACTGCAGAATCTCCTAATTTTAAGATGTCTTCTTTAAATTTGTCTATATCAAAATCAGCATTTCTAATTATGAACTCAGTACAGTATCTGAATTTAATTTCTGCTGGATCATGAGTAATGTCACTTAATTTGCTATCAAATGTTTTTTCTGTAGCTTCTTGAGTAACTATTTCATCTATTTCAGTAAGAGCTTTACTTATTCCTATAAAGAAGTAATAAAGACCCATAGCACCAGAATCTACCACACCTGCTTCTTTAAGTTTTGGTAATAATTCAGGTGTTTTGTTTACAGCTTCTTCAGCTGTAGTCGTTAAAACTTCTAACATTTTGTCTAAAGTTTCAATTTCATCTTTAATTTCCATTGCTTTTTCACTAACTTCTCTAATTACAGTTAGTATAGTTCCTTCAACAGGTGTGTCCACCGCTTTGTAAGCAACTTCTTTAGCACTAACTAAAGCTTCAGCTAAATCAGTGCTTTCTAATCTTTTCTTATCACCAATTCCTCTTAAGAATCCTGTGATGATTTGAGAAAGTATAGTACCAGAGTTTCCTCTTGCTCCCATTAATACTGATTCTTCTATAACATCTATAACTTCTGTCATAGAACTTTTTTTGGTAGTACTACCTTCTATATCGTTTTTCATTGTTTCTAAAGTCATAGACATATTTGACCCTGTATCACCATCTGGTACAGGATAAACGTTTAACTCGTTTAAGTAGTCCTCATGTTTTTTTACCCATTTAGCTCCACCGATAAGAATACGTCTTAATCTCTTCGCGTCAATGTACTTTATACCCATTCATATCCTCCTAATTGTTGGCACCATAAATTTTCATTAATTCTTCCAACTCTTTTTTCTCTTCTAACTCTTCTATTTTTCTAACAGAAAGTAAGATAGAATTTTTATTATTATTTTTATCAAATACTACAGCTTTAATAGTGTCACCAACATTAAAGTGTTCTTTGATGTCTTTAATCATTTCTTTAGCTAATTCTTTCTTAGGTATTAATCCTTTGAAATCATCAGTTAATCTTACTAATATTCCATTTTCTAAAATATCAGTAATCACAACTTCATATTCAGTATTTTTGTTAAATTTACTAGATGCTACATCATATGGAGATTTTCCTAATTTTCTAATACTTCCAACTAGATTTTTTTCATCTTTTTTAATTTCTATTAATTTAACATCTAAATTATCTCCTGGCTTTATAGAAATGTTTTCAAATTTATTCCATGAATATTCTGATTTAGGAACAAATACTTCTAAATTTTCAGGAGTTTTAGCAAAGAATCCAAATTCTTTAACTCTAGTTACTGTAACATTTATGATGTCATTTAATACACAGAAATCATCTAAGTTTTCCCATATTTTTTCAAATACTGTTTTAGCACTTAAAACAATTTTTTCTTTTTCATCATCTATGGCTGTAACCTCGCAAAATATTACATCACCTTTTTTGTATTCCTTTTCTACATTTCCAATTTTTTTATAGTATAAATCAGAAACATGTATTAAATCTTCTCTTTCGCCTAAGTCAACTACAACTCCAAAAGAGAAAATTTCTTTAACAGGAGCATCGATATTTTGTCCTATATGATATTTTTCTCTAATTTTTAACCAAGGATTTTCAGTTAACTGTTTAATACTTAATTTGATTTTTTTAGCTTCTTTATCAAGTTCAATAATTTTAGCTTCTATTTTATCATTAATGTTAAAGTCTTTTAAAGTTTTTTCTTTGTTCCAAGAAAGTTCACTACTATGTAATAATCCAGCTAATTTTCCAAGCTCTACGATTACTCCATAATCAAGTTTATTTGAAATTACTCCACTTACCTTATCACCTAAATTTAATTTAGATAAGAAAGTCTCTTCTTCTTGTTTGATAATATCTAATCTTGAAAGGATTATATCTTTTTTGTTTTTTTCTATTACATCAAATTCTAACTTTTCCCCATTAGGTATGTATTTTTGGTTTAATCCAGAGGTTTTAAATGGTAAGAAAGCTGAAAGTAATCCACAATCTACTTTGTATCCACCTTTTACTTTTTCTTTAATTACCCCAGAAATTTTATCTCCTTTTTTTATATTAGAGAAAGCTTCTCTTTTTTCTAAGATATTTTTTGAAACAATTAAAAATTCATCATTTTCTTTTACAACAAGAACTTTTATTTTTTCTCCAATTTCTACATCTTTTATTTCATTAATTCTGATACGGCCTTCTAATTTATTATTGATATTTAAATATCCGTATTCATCATCTTTTCTAATTAGAGTTCCTTCTATTTTATCACCTAGATTTTGTTCTCCTGTTGGAAGATATTCTTCTAGCATTTCCATAAAATTGTTGTTCATTTGCATTCTCCTTAATTAAATTGTTCTATTTCTATTAGGGTCTGTAGTGCAGAAAGTAGCTTTTTTTCTTCCTCATCATTACCATTATCAGCTATGATTTCAAATTCTCTTCCTGGCTCTAAACCAATTAATAAAATAGCCATAATATTTTTGGCATCATAGTTTTCTTCTTCATATCTAAAAAAGACATTACCAGAAAATTTATTAGTAATTGCACATATTTTAGTTGAAGGTCTTGCATGTATACCTTGTTCATTCATTACTGTTACTTTAATCTTATTCATAAATTTCTCCCAAAAATATTAGTCTATACCTTACAATATTATACAACAAAGTTCGTCAAATATCAATGTTTATGCATAAAATGTTGTAAAATATAAAACTATGTGTTATCCTTCTATTGAAGGAGGAAAACCATGAAATCATATACTTTGTGTTATTTAATAAAAAATGATAAGTTTTTAATGCTTTATAGAAATAAAAAGAAAGAAGATATTAATAAAGGGAAATGGATAGGTGTAGGAGGTAAAATAGAATTAGGAGAAAGTCCACATGAATCTATAAAAAGAGAAGTTAAAGAAGAAACGGGATATATTTTAAATCAATGTAATATGAGAGGGATAATTGTCTTTGTATATAATGGTATTACAGAGTATATTTATGTATTCACATCAAAAGATTTTAGTGGTGAAATGATAGAGTGTAATGAAGGAGAATTGAAATATATTCAAAAAGATGAAGTGCTTAATTTAAATCTTTGGGAAGGAGATAGATATTTTCTTAAAGAGTTAATGGAAGATAAACAAGAATTTTTTGTATATAAAATGGAATATGAAAATGATAAATTAATTAAAGTTGAAAAGGAGCAATAATGTTTGAGTTGAATAAATTAGTAGAGGTATATTTTAATGATGAGTTCGATAAATTATCTGTAGGATATATTAGAAAGATAGATGATGAATATATTATGCTTGAAGAAATAAGTCCGAGAGGATTTAAAGATGGGTGTTCAATTATATCTAAAAATAGAATTAATATAGTTAAAAGTAATACAGAATATCTAAAAGAAATAGAAATTAATGGTGGAAATATATTTGATGAAGTATTAGAAAAACTGATTTCTCAAAGACTTATATTAACTATAGAATTAAAAGAAGGAGAAAAAGTATTTGGATTTGTTCAAAAAATTGATGAAGAAAATATATATTTAGAATATTTCCAAGAAAAAATATTAGTGAAGAAGAGAGATGTTATCAATTTTTATATAAACGGTATAAATCAAAGAAGAGATGTATTAATAGATAATGAAAAAAGAAAGTGAAGAAAAATGAGATTATGGCATGAAGAATTAATATCAAAATTACCAAGACAACAATTATTGGGTCAACATAGAGAATGTTGCGCATTAAGAGGAGGCGGTTGGGGGAAAAAGCATGAAACTGTAGATTATGTTTTTAAATATTCGCCTATAAGATTATATTATTATCATTTATTGATAATGGAGGAAATGAAAAAAAGAGGATATTTACCATCTGAAGAATGGTTTGATAAATTATACAGAGGTAAAAAAGAAAAAGCATATGACTTATTAAAAGAAGAAAAGAAATTGAAACCAATTTATCCAGAACATAATGAAAAATACTATGTTGAATGTATAGAAAATCTAAAAAATAAGGGAATAGAAATTAATTTTTAAAAATATCTGTCAAGTAAAAATAAAAATATCTTGACAAATTTTTATATTTAGTGTAAAATAACTATTGTCTTGATGGGCTGTAGCCAAGCGGTAAGGCAGTGGACTTTGACTCCACGATGCGTTGGTTCGAATCCAGCCAGCCCAACCATTTATGCGATTAATCGCATTTTTTTTTACATTTTTTTTAGGAGTTGAATATGAATAGCAAACAGTATACATTAATCGAATTTAGAGATAAAATGTATCAAAATCTAGAAGTTACAGCAAGTTCTACCATAATTTTAATGTGTGCAATATTTATTGCATCTATAGGATTAAATATGAATTCTATACCAGTTATTATAGGAGCAATGTTAATTTCTCCTTTGATGAATTCAATTTTAGGAATGGGAGTTGGATTATCAATATATGATATGGTATTAGTAAAAAAATCCTTAAGATTAATGTCGGTACAGGTTGGAGTAAGTTTATTTACTTCCTTTATATATTTCTCGATTTCTCCTATTACTTATGCAAGTTCAGAAATAATAGCAAGAACTTCACCAACTATTTGGGATGTTATTATAGCTTTTGTAGGAGGTATAGCAGGTATTATTGGAGCAAGGCAAAAAGAAGTAAGCAATATCATACCTGGTGTTGCAATCGCAACAGCTTTAATGCCACCGGTTTGTACTGCTGGATATTCATTAGCCACAGGTAATTTTGAATATTTTTTTGGGGCATCATATTTATTTCTAATAAATACATGTTTTATAATGATAGCAACATTTATTGGGATAAGATTTATGTATAGGGGATATAGTGAAATACAGGAAAATAAAAAATTAAAAAAAATATTATTAACTATTTCATTTTTAATAATAATTCCTTCAATTTTTTCAGCAGCTAAACTTGTAACACAAACTGTAAGAACTGATGCTGTTGAAAAAATGATAGAAAAAGAATTTACAAGTCATGTTATTATAAATAAGAAATTTGTTTTTAAAGATAATAAGGTTGAATTAACTATAGCAGGAGATTTGATTAATAATGAAGACATGAAGAAAATACTAAATAAAAGAAAAGAATATGGGTTAGAAAATATAGAATTTGAAATATTTCAAATACCTAACGTTAGAAACTTGAATCCAAAAATTTTAGAAGTATATATAGATAAATATATAGAAAAAAAATTAAATAATAAATAAGGAAGCGAAAGCTTCTTTTTTTCTTGACTTTTATAAAAACCAAGATAAACTATAGTATCAAGTTAAATTAGTGGAGGATGGAAGTATGAAAAAAATTTTTAAAATTCTATTTGTTTTTTTTATGCCGTTTATTGTATTTTCAAATGATATGGAAATACGTAAAAAAATAGAATATCTAATAATGCCAGATTTTAGATATTGGAATATTGATGAAAATGGTAAGAAAAAAGATTTTGATGTAATGAATGATGAAGTAAGAGAAGTTATTAAATCACATAACTTTAATGGAATAATTTTATTTGCTCAAAACGTTAAAGAAACAGAACAAACTTTAAGATTGGTAGATGAAATACAAAAAGCATCGAAAAAACCGATGTTTATTTCTATAGATCAAGAAGGAGGTATAGTTACAAGACTTGGTACTGGGACTAATTTTCCTGGTAATATGGCTATAGGAGCAACAAGAAATAGCAAATATTCATATGAAGTAGGTAAAGCAATAGGTAGGGAATTGCATGTATTAGGTATAAATACAAATCTTGCACCAACTATAGATGTTAATAATAATGCTAAAAATCCTGTAATAGGACTTAGATCATTTTCATCAGACCCAAATATAGTTGCTGAATTATCAAATGCAATGATAAATGGAATTAAAAGTCAAAATGTAATAGCAGTAGCAAAACATTTTCCTGGACATGGTGATACAGCGATAGATACACATTTAGGACTTGCAAGTGTTGATAAGAGTATGAAAGAACTTGAGGATATGGAACTTTTACCATTTAAAAAAGCTATAGATTCTGATATAGATATGATAATGACGGCACATGTTCAATTACCTCAAATAGAAAAAGACTATTTTATAGCTAAAAATGGAGATAAAATAATATATCCTTCAACTATATCAGATGATGTTATTACAGGTATTTTAAGAAATAAATTAGGATATAATGGTGTAGTGATAACAGATGCATTAGGAATGAAAGCAATATCAGATAATTTAGGGCCATATGAAGCTATGAAATTATCAATTAATGCAGGGGTAGATATATTATTGATGCCAGTAAGTCTTCATAATATGGAAAATGTTAAAGAATTAGATATGGCAATAGATAAATTGGTTGAGGCTGTTAAAAAAGGAGAAATTTCTATATCAAGAATAGACGAAGCAATAGCAAGAATTGATACATTAAAAGCTAAAAGACATATAGTTAAAGATGAAACTAATGTAGATATGAGAGTAGAAAAAGCTCTTAAAGTTATTGGGTCAAAAGAACATAGAAATCTTGAAAGAGAAGTTGCCAAAAATGCAATAACTGTTGTTAAGGATAAAGCTTTAAAAGAAATGCATAGAGTATTAATTTTAGGGACAGATACAAGTCAAAGAAAAGTTACTGATTTTGCAATTACAAGATTATTTGATGAACAAAAAATACCAAATATTGCATATAAATTTATGATATATGGTAAAGATACAAAAGAAATAGATATAATTTCTCAAGCTATGGATGTTGATACAATTATAGTTTATGGAGCTATGAATAATGAAAGTGCATTAAATCCTGAAAGTTACAGAACTAAAGTTCCTAATATGGTAGCAAAACTTGATGGAGTTCAAAAAATATTTGTAAGTATTAATAAACCTTATGATGTAACAGCTCATTTAGACTTTGATAAAGTCTTAATAGCTTATGGATTTAAAGGAATGGATCCAACAGAAGTTGATGGTGGAATTAAAGCATTTGGACCTAATATTCCAGCAGCACTTGAAATAATATTTACAGGAGAAAAAGCAAAAGGTAAATTACCAGTGGATTTACCATTTGTTGAAAATGGTAAATTAACTGAAAAAGTTCAGTTTAACTTAGTAAAATAATACTTTTTAATAAATTATATATATGGGCATGGACGTTAGTTCAAGCCCTTTTTTAAAATGAATATCAAATTTATAATATTGACAATAGAAGGAGTTATATGTATAATAAACAGGTAAATAAAAATGTAAGGAGAATAATTTATATGAAAAAAATATTATGTTTATTAACAATTATAACTAATTTATCATTAGCAGTAAATGTTAAGGGAGATATAAATATTGAAGGAGGATATGTTAGATTTTTAAGTGGTAAAAATTCTGATAATTCTGGAAATATTGGAGGTAATGTAAATTTTAAAGTTCAAATTCCTGAAACTCTTTTAAAATCAGATAAAACTAATTTATATTTTGGTGGAGGAGTAAGTCAAGAAATACTTATAAATAAAAATCTTACAGTATCAAGAACTAAAGTTAATGTAAAGAGTGAACTAGAATATTTATATACAAAAGATTTAAAGCCATATTTAGAAATAAATGCTGGAATAGGTGCAATTTATAATAATGCTGGAAGCACTTTTACTGGTGGAGCTGGAATTGGAACAGGAATTAAATATAAAAATACTATAGTAGGGATATCTTTAGGTATAGATAATTTTAAATTACCAGAAAAAGAAAATACAAATTCATTTAAAGTTGGAGCAAAAATAGGATATGAATTTGATATTTTGAAAACAAATAAATAAAATAATAATATAAAAAGAACATGTTCTCTTTGGTACATGTTCTTTTCTATTTTGTTGATGTTATAATCTCTGTATAGGTATTAGTTGAATTATCATAAATATAATATCCTTTTTTTATTAAACCATTTACATATTTTCTAGTAAAAGTAGATTTTTCCCCATTTTTATAGAAACCATATTCGGTAAAATCAACAGGATATCCATAACTTTCTTTTAGTAAAATACACTCTTCTTTAGAAATATTAGAGTTTTTATTTTTTACATTACCTTTAATATCTATATGACAATCCTTAAAAGCAGTCCAAGTTTCCTTTTCTATATATTTAAATGGTATTCCTTTGCTATAATATATTTTAAGTTCATTTATATTATGAGTGCCCCAAAAAGAAAAGATGCTAGTAAAAATTTTTTCTCCTTTTTTATATTCTCCTTCTTCGAAAGTTTGAAAAATAGCTGTATTATTTTCAAAATATTTTTTATATTTTCCTTCTTTTTTTCCATTTTTATAGTATCCTTCTTCAATGCTATCATCATCAAATTTAATTAAAAATTTTCCTTGTTTTAAACCATTTATAATTTTTACATTTTCATAAATAGCTTTTTTTTCATTATTTAAGTCTTTTGAAAAATTAATTTCTGAAAAATTAATAAAAAATAATAAAAATAAAAATATTTTTTTCATAGATTTTCCTTTCAAATATTATTTAGTATAAGTATACTATTTTTTACTTTATTGTCAAGAAATATTTTGTTAATTTATTCTCATTTTTTATTGATTTTCCTTTGAAATTTATAGTGAAAACAATTAAAACTGTTGACAAATGTCTAAAGTTAAAAGTATAATAATTTTAGATTTGGAGGAATAGACATGAAAAAACTAATTTTAACATTTTTAAGTTTTTTAGTATTTGTAGCATGTTTTGCGATACCAAGTAATAAAGCTATGAATACAAAAGAGAAAATAAAAGCAAATGAACTTAGTGAAATATATTTAGCTGGAGGATGTTTTTGGGGGCTTGAAAAATATATGTCAAAAATAGATGGAGTACATGATGCTATATCTGGGTATGCAAATGGTAATACAGAAAATACAAGTTATGAGTTAATAACTAAAACAGACCATGCTGAAACAGTAAAAGTAATATATGATCCAACTCAAATTAGTTTAAATAGGTTATTAAAATATTATTTTAAAGTAATTAATCCATTAAGTTTAAATAAACAAGGAAATGATATAGGAAGACAATATAGAACGGGTATATATTATATAAATGAAAATGATAGAGAAATAATAAAGCAAGAATTAGAAGAGTTACAGTTACAAATAGATGGGAAAATTGTTGTAGAACACGAGAAATTGAAAAATTTTATTGTTGCAGAAGAATATCATCAGGATTATTTAGATAAACATCCAAATGGATATTGTCATATTGATATTAATCTTGCAGATGAAGTAATTATAGATGTAAAAGATTATCCAGTGAATCAAGATAAACTTAAGAAATTATCTAAATTACAATACTCAGTAACACAAAATGCAGATACGGAATTATCGTTTGGAAATGAATTTTGGGATCATTTTGAAGAGGGAATATATGTAGATGTTATAAGTGGAGAACCACTATTTTCATCTAAAGATAAATATGAATCCTTTTGTGGTTGGCCAAGTTTTACACAGCCTATAGTTCCAGAAGTTGTAAAATATAGTAAAGATTATTCATATAATATGGAGAGAATAGAAGTAAGAAGTAGAAGTGCTAATTCTCATTTAGGACATGTATTTAATGATGGCCCAGTAGATAGAGGAGGACTTAGATATTGTATTAATAGTGCAGCGTTAGAATTTATACCTTATGAAAAAATGGATAACAAGGGATATGGATATTTAAAAAAATTAGTAAAATAAAATGAAAAGAGGAATAAAATGTTTGATATATCAATAACGTTAGTTTTTATAGGTGGTCTTACAATGTTTTTTTCACCATGTGTATTTCCATTATTACCAGTATATTTTGGAGTGTTGGAAAAAGATAATAAGAAAATTAGAAATACAATATTATTTCTTTTAGGAATTTCGTTTTCTTTTGTTATACTAGGCTTTGGGTTTGGATTATTAGGAGATTTAATATCTAGTGAAATTGTAAGAATAATGGCAGGGATAATAATTATTATACTTGGATTACAACAATTAGGAATATTTAAATTTGTATTTTTACAAAGAACTAAAATATTGAAATTAGATAGGAGATATAACAATTCTGGAGTAGAATCATTTATGTTAGGTTTAACATTTTCTCTAGGGTGGACACCTTGTATAGGACCAATACTTGGAGGTGTATTATTACTTGCAAGTGAAAGAGGAACAGCTCTTCAAGGGGCAATATTACTTTTAGTATTTGTATTAGGATTTTCTATGCCTTTTTTAATGTTTACAATGTTTTATGATAAATTAAGGAATAAAATTACATTTATTAAAAGAAATTTAGAATTAATAAAAAAAATAAGTGCAATATTAATTATAGTAATGGGTTTATTGTTACTTTTTGATAAATTAGAAATATTAGTTGCAGAATTAAATAGGTGGAGTATTTAGAATGAATATAAAAAAAGGATTATTAATGCTAATTTTGTTTTCAACTTTTTTTGTGAGTTGTATTAAAAATGAAAAAGAATTAGTAAATATATCAAATGTTAGAATAATTAATCTTAATAAAGAAGAAATGAAAATAGGGGATATTAAAGGGAAAAAATATATTAAATTATGGGCTTCTTGGTGTTATGTATGTAACCAAACTATGGATCATACGATAGAACTATCTAAAAATGTAGATTTTAATGTTTTAGCCATTGCAAATCCAGGTCATAAAGGAGAAATAAATACTGATGATTTAATTACGTGGTATAGAGGAACTAAATGGGCTAATTTAGGACTTACAGTACTTTTTGATGAGGCAGGAGAAATAATTTCAAGAACAAATACAGGAAGAGCTTATCCAACTAATCTTTTGGTTGATAGTGAAGGAAATGTAGTTAAGATACTTTATGGTGCACAGAGTAATGAGGTTATCATAAATGAAATGAATAAGATAAAATAATGGAGGTAAAAATGAAAAAAATATTAGCGATATTAATGGTACTATTATCAAGTTTTTCCTTTTCAGCAGATTTAGATGGAATAATATTTAAAGATCAAAAAGGAGATATAAGAACAATTAAAGATTTTAAGGGGAAAACATATATTAAATTATGGGCTTCTTGGTGTCCTACTTGCCTTTATACTATGGATCATACTGTTGAATTATCTAATGAAAAAAATTTAGGATTTAATGTTATATCAGTAGTTTCACCTACTAAAAAAGGTGAGTTAAATGAAATAGATTTTAGAAATTGGTTTAAGGATACGGGATGGACTTCTTTAATAACACTTATGGATACACAGGGTTCATTAATAAAAAAAGCAAGGCTTAGAGGTTATCCGACTAATGTTTTTGTAGATAGTGATGGCAATATTGCAAAAGTAATAACTGGCCCAATATCTAGTAAAAAAATAAAAGAAGAAATAAGTAAAATTAAATAAATATATAAAGGCAGCTAGTATTTCTAGCTGCCTTTATATATTGATTTTTGACTAAAAAAAATGTATAATTATAAAAATAATTATTAGTTTGGAGTAGCTATGGATAATTTTTGTCTTTTAGACGATAGAGAGTATGAAATTGTATATTTTAAATCTTTTGAAGAAAGTTATGAAGATTTACTTAAAGTATCAAAAATAAAGAAAAAAGTTCTTTTCTATATTAAAGATGTAGTAATTGATTCAAAGTTTTTAAGCTATATGTTAAAGCTTTTTAGATGTTCTATTAAAAATGAATTTGAATTATTTTTTATAATTAAGAATAAAAATTTAATAGAAGATATTAATCTACTTGAATCAAAAAGATATTTTAAAATTTTTTCTTCTATAGAAGAATACAATCAACTTAAAACTTTTGCAGGATATGAAGTTAAGATATATGATGATAACAATAATGTAAGAAAATTACTTAAAGATGAACTAATAAAAAGTGGTTTTGGAATTAAGGAGAGAAATAGTTTTAATTTTCTTAAGAAAAGGCATGATAGTAGATCAAATAGTATATATGTTATAGATTTTTCTAGCTATCAAGAAGAAAAAATAGAAGAAATAATTAAGATAAAAAAAGAAAATCCTAATTCTATGGTTATATTAATTACTTTTGAAACTGATGTTGATAAAGCGTTAAATACTATGAAATATGGGGTAAATAGAGTAGTAAAAAGACCAGTGGATATTAAGAGTCTTGTAAGCTCTATTAAAAGTTTAGCGACAGCTGCAGAATTAAAAAAAGAAAATGATAGATTAGTTTCAGAAGTATTTAATAGAGAAAAAGAAATAAGAAAATTATATAATGAAGTAAATGAAGAGCTTAGACTTGCTGGAGATATACAAAAATCACTAATGCCACCTAAAAAAATTGAGTTTGGAGAATATGTTTGTGAATATTTTTTTGAGCCTAGTATGAATATAGGAGGGGATTTCTGTGATTTTATAGAATTAAATGAAGAAGAATTTGCTATAGTATTTGCAGATATTTCAGGACATGGTATACCTGCATCACTTCTTTCAACTATGCTTAAGGTATTAATATATAATAATGCGAAAAAGGTAGAAAGTGTTACAGAGCTTATGGAAATACTTAATGAAGAGATAATAAGCATATTCCCTAAAGGTAAGTTTGTTTCTATGTTCTATTTAGTAGTTAATACTAAGACTAATAAGATAAAGTATTCTAAAGCATCACAAGAACCTGCTTTAATGTATAAGAAGGGGATGGATGAAGTAGTAGAACTAGAAAGTGAAGGACAAATACTTGGCCTATTTTCTAAAAAGTTATTCCCTATACTTTCTTTTGAAGAAAAAGAAGTAGACTTTGATATGGGAGATAAGATATTGCTATATACCGATGGAATAACTGAAGAAACAAATGAAGAAGGTAAGTATTATGGTCTAGATAGACTAAAAGATCAGGTAAAAAATTTAGATTTACATAGAGTAATTGAAGATTTAAAAGACTTTGCAGGGAATAAGACTTTTAAAGATGATGTAACATTATTAAAAATAGAAAGAAAAGGAGAATGAAGATGTTAAAAAGAAAAAAAATTGTTGTTATAGACTTTGGTTCACAATATTCACAAATTATTGCTAGAAGAATAAGAGAGATGGAAGTTTATTGTGAAATGGTTAGAGAATTTGACTTTAACAACACAGAAGATGTAATAGGAATAATATTCTCAGGAGGGCCTAGCTCAGTATACTTAGAAAAATCACCAACTGTTGATAAGAAAATATTTGAATTAGGAATACCTATACTTGGAATTTGTTATGGATTACAATTAATTACACATTTAAATGAAGGTAAAGTAGAAGCTGCTGATACTAGAGAATTCGGTAAAGCTATACTTCAAGTAATTGAAAAAGAAAATCCTTTATTACAAGGTGTTCCAGCTGAATCTAATATCTGGATGAGTCATAATGACCACATTACAGAAATGGCTAAAGACTTTAGAATTATAGCTAAAACAGATTCATCTATTGCAGCTATAGCAAATAATAATAATGTATATGGATTACAATTCCACCCAGAAGTATCTCATTCTGAATATGGTAAAAAAATGATAGAAAACTTTGTATTTAATATTTGTAAAGCAGAGAAAAACTTCGTAATAACTAACTTTATTGAAGAAAAAATCAAACAAATCAGAGAAACTGTAGGAGATAAAAAAGTAATGTTAGGTTTATCTGGTGGAGTAGATTCATCAGTTGCTGCAGTATTAATTAATAAAGCTATAGGAGATCAATTAACTTGTGTGTTTGTTGATACAGGTCTATTAAGATATGATGAAGCAAATAGAGTATATGATTACTATAAATCAAACTTTAACTTAAATATTGTTAAAGTTGATGCAGGAGATAGATTCTTATCTAAATTAAAAGGTGTAGATGAACCTGAAGCTAAGAGAAAAATAATTGGGAAAGAGTTTGTTGAAGTATTCAATGAAGAAGCAGCTAAACTTAAAGGTGGAAAAGATGTTGAATTCTTAGCACAAGGAACTATATATCCAGATGTTATAGAATCACAAGCTATAGAAGGAGTATCACATACTATTAAATCTCACCACAATGTTGGTGGATTACCAGAAGAAATGACATTTAAATTACTTGAACCTTTAAGAGAACTATTTAAAGATGAAGTAAGATTAGTTGGAAAAGAAATGGGTATGCCAGATAGTATAGTTAATAGACATCCATTTCCAGGGCCTGGACTTGGAATAAGGGTAGTAGGAGAAGTTACTAAAGAGAAAGTTAAAATATTACAAGAGGCAGATGAAATCTTCATTAATGAGTTAATTAAAGATGAACTATATCACACTGTATCTCAAGCATTCGTAACATTACTTCCAGTTAAAACTGTAGGAGTAATGGGAGATGTAAGAACTTATGAATATGTAGCAGCTATAAGATCTGTAAATACTATAGATTTCATGACAGCTACTTGGTCAAAACTTCCATATGAATTTTTAGAAAAAGTATCAAATATGATAGTAAATAAAGTAAGTGGAATTAACAGAGTGGTTTATGATATTTCATCTAAACCAGCAAGTACTATAGAGTGGGAATAAATTTGCGGCTAAAACGGTTTATTTCGCTTGTTCGAATGATTTAGTCGCTGTGGCGTAGGTAAAACTACGCCTCATTCCTAAAAAGTCTCAAGCTACAAAAATTCATCCGTTTTCGAAGCCCTAGCCCAAGAGACAAGTCCGAAAGGACGCAGGCGATTGGCTAGCAGGTCTCGTGTCAGAGATTCCCAAGAGAGCGAGTGTGAGCTATGCTCGATTGGTGAATCTTACGCCCCTCGCAAATTAGACAGCGCTGTGGTATTAAAATAGGAGCATTTGTAAAAAAGAATAAATTGAATAGTAGTTCCAAGTGATTTACATTTGGGCAAAAAATTAGACCGTAGTTTCAAGCTGCGGTCTTTTTGCGTGCATATTATGAGGATTATTTTATTTAGACATCTCAAATGGTTACTTTTAAATGCAACAAATAATATAAACCAGATTGCAAAAGCTACTAATACAACTGGTGTTATTTACAAGAATGAAATTGAATCTATGAATAGACAGATAGAAAAATTATCAAGAGGAATATGGCAGATCCATTCCCTACTTTTTAATAAATCAAAAGAAAGTCCTGGTGATTAGTATGGCAATAACAAAAATACATCCTATAAAATCAACTCTAAATTTGGCAATAGATTATATTACTAATAGTGAAAAAACTGATGAAAAAATTTTAGTATCTTCATTCAAATGTCATCCATCTACTGCCCATATTCAATTTATGAAAACACGAGAAAACAATGATACTAAAGGTACAGTTTTGGCTAGACATTTAATCCAATCTTTTCTACCAGGAGAGGTTGATCCTATAAAAGCTCACGAAATTGGAATGGAATTATGCAAGAAAATTTTAAAAGAAGATTATGAATTTGTTCTTGCAACTCATATAGATAGAGGGCATATCCACAACCATATTATTTTTAATAATATAAATTACAGGACTGGTAAATGCTACCAATCTAACAAAAAAACTTACCATAAAATTAGGTATCAAAGTGACGAATTATGTAAAGAAAATAAGCTTTCAGTCATTGATGAATACTATGAAGCTTACAAAAGAAAATATAAAACTGCTGGTAAGTCTTGGTACGAATATGACCAAAACAAGAAAGGAAATTTCTGGAAATCTAAACTACAATTTGATATAGATAGAATGATTAATAAGTCTAACTCGTGGGAAGAGTTTTTGGAAAATATGAAATCTCTTGATTATGAAATTAAGTTTGGTAAACACATTGCTTTTCGTCATAAAGATAAGCAAAGATTTAAAAGATCGAAGACGATCGGAGAAGATTATACTGAAGATAAAATTAAAGAAAGAATAGATTTAACCATCAAAAATAAAGCTAATTCTATTAAAAAACGAGTAGGAAATGTTATTGATATATCTACTAATGAAAAAGCTCAATCCTCTAAAGGTTATGAAGTCTGGGCAAGAAAACATAATATCAAAACAATGTCTGATTCAATAATTAAACTTCGAGAACAAGGAATTAATTCAATTACTCAACTCGATGATCTAATCAAAAAAGCCGCAGATGATAGACAAGATTTGTTATATAAAATAAAGAAAATTGAAACTGAAATGAAGAGTTTATCGCAAGATATGGAAAATATAAATATCACAAGAAAAATCCTGAAGATAAACAATTTGCAGAAGAATATTACAGTGAACTTTCTGTCTATAAAATAGCCGCTAGAGAAATCTTAGAAAGCTATAAAAAACTACCAAACACAAAAGAAATACTATCAAACCTCGATAAATTGCAAGAAAAAAAGAACACCCTTATGCAAGAGTATTCTTTAAATAAAGAACAATTTTCTGACCTTGTTCAGTATAGGAAAAACTATGAAAATTATTATGGAAAGGAAGTGGAGAGATAAAAAGCTATAAGCGTTGCTTACATTTATTAAAAAGACTTGACATAATTCGTTTACAATGGTAAACTTATTTTGAGGATGTTTGTTCACATCTGTAGACAACTAGGAGGAAATGAGAATGAGCACAATAGAATCTAATACTTATATCACAGATGCAGAATGGGAAGTCATGCGTGTAGTTTGGTCAAATGATCGAGTAACTAGTAAAAAAGTGATTTCCGTATTGCAAGAAAAAATGGACTGGACACAATCCACTATCAAAACGATCTTAGGTCGATTAGTTGAAAAAGGCTTGCTAAATACAGAGCAAGAAGGTAGAAAGTTTATTTACACTGCCAATATTGAAGAGACAGAAGCTGTAATGGATTATGCAGAAGATATTTTTAACCGTATTTGCAATAAGAAAGTCGGAAATGTAATAGGAAGCATCATTGAAGATCATGTTTTAAGCTTCGATGATATAGATCGACTAGAAAAAATATTAGAGATGAAAAAATCTTTCGCAGTAGAAGAAGTGGATTGCAATTGTCCAGAAGGACAATGCAAATGTCATTTACATCATCATTAAAAATAAGGAGGAATTTAAAATGAACAATAACAACAAACATTTATCCCACAGTCACCATAATCATGGCGACATGGATCATTCAAAACATGAGCACGTAAGCACGGAAGAACATGGAGACCATAAGAATCAACATCACGACCATCATGCTGGGCATGACCACAGCGGGCACAGTGGGCATGACCACCATCATCACGGTAACTTTAAGGAACTTTTCTTAAAATCATTGCCAATAGGAATCATTATTATGCTCTTATCCCCTATGGCTGGGTTTGAACTACCATTCCAGTTTACTTTTCCATATTCTGATATTGTAGTAGCTATTTTATCTACTATATTAATTATTTATGGTGGTCGTCCATTCTATCAAGGGGCAGTTGACGAATTTAAACAAAAAGAACCTGGAATGATGGCTCTCGTTTCTTTAGGTTTAAGTGTTTCATATTTATATAGTATTTATACTGTAATAGCAAGCTACGTAACAGGTGAACAAATTATGGATTTTTTCTTTGAATTTGCTTCATTACTATTAATCATGTTATTAGGTCACTGGATTGAGATGAAAGCTATTGGAGAAGCAGGAGATGCACAAGAAGAACTGGCTAAGTTAGTACCAAAAGATGCTCATGTAGTATTAGCTGACGATTCAATAGAAACACGACCAGTTGCTGACTTAAAGATAGGTGATTTAATTCGAGTTCAAGCTGGAGAAAATGTGCCAGCAGACGGAACTATCGAGCGTGGCGAATCACGTGTAAATGAAGCTCTTTTGACTGGAGAATCAAAAGCAGTTAAAAAAGGTCCTGGCGATGAAGTAATCGGAGGCTCAACAAATGGAGAAGGGGTTCTTTATATTAAAGTGAATGAGACAGGTGATCAATCCTTCATCTCTCAAGTTCAGAATTTAATCAGCCAAGCTCAAAGTCAGCCTTCCAGAGCAGAAAATATTGCTCAAAAGGTTGCAAGGTGGCTTTTCTATATTGCGGTCATTGTCGCACTAATAGCTTTTGTAGTATGGACGCTTATAGCGGACATCCCAACGGCAGTAAAATTTGCTATCACAACATTAGTTATAGCTTGTCCACACGCATTGGGTCTGGCTATTCCATTGGTAACCGCCCGTAGCACAAGCTTAGGAGCTAGCCGTGGCTTACTAGTAAAAGACCGCCAAGCTTTAGAAATAGCTCAAGATGCAGATGTGATGATTTTAGATAAAACGGGTACTTTAACAACAGGTGAGTTTAAAGTATTAGATGTAAAACTTCTTAATGACAAATATACAAAAGAGGAAATCATTGCCTTACTGGCAGGTATTGAAGGAGGGTCTAGTCACCCAATTGCTCAATCAATTATAAGTTTCACCGACGAGCAAGGTATACGTCCAGCATCTTTTGATTCGATTGATGTGATTTCCGGTGCTGGAGTAGAGGGTAAAGCAGGCGGGCACCGTTACCAATTAATCAGTCAAAAAGCCTACGGACGTAATCTGGATATTGATATTCCAAAAGGAGCAACTCTCAGTGTCTTAGTAGAAAACGATGATGCTATTGGTGCTGTAGCTTTAGGGGATGAATTAAAACCAACGAGCAAAGAGTTAATTAAAGTTCTTAAAAAGAACAATATAGAGCCGATTATGGCAACAGGTGATAATGAAAAAGCGGCTCAAGGCGCGGCAGAAGATTTAGAGATTGAATATAGATCAAATCAATCTCCACAAGACAAATATGAGTTAGTAAAAACACTTAAAGAAGAAGGAAAAAAAGTTATCATGGTAGGTGACGGTGTCAATGATGCTCCTTCTCTTGCCTTAGCAGATGTTGGAATAGCGGTCGGTGCAGGAACTCAAGTGGCGTTGGATTCAGCTGATGTCATCTTGACTCAATCTGATCCAGGAGATATTGAATCATTTATTGAATTAGCACACAAAACAACTCGTAAAATGAAACAAAATCTCTTTTGGGGAGCTGGTTATAACTTTATAGCTATCCCTCTAGCTGCAGGAATTTTGGTTCCTATTGGTATCACATTAAGCCCTGCATTAGGAGCAATTCTAATGTCTGTGTCAACAGTCATCGTCGCCATTAATGCTATTTTATTAAGATTAGATCCAAAAAATAACGGTTAACAGATCGAATGATTGAAACTCCTTAAAGTATCAAAATACAATAGTTTTACAGGAGAAAAAGAGATGTAAGTACTGGCTCTTTGTAAAATCGTGTTAGTAGAAGTAGACGATTTTTCTACCAACACGATTTTTAATTTATTATAGAACTGATTTCTTTTAAAATTCTAAAAGCCACCTATTTCAACACTTTTATAATTTGTTATTCTATTTTCTTGAAAGTAACACCACCTTCTTCACATGTGTCGTATCCTGAAATAGCTTTAAAATATTTTACTGTATCACTACTTAAATTTGTAATTTTAGAGATTTTTTTGTTTGATAAAAGTATTAAATTTTCTAAGCCTAATTTATTTAAAACAAAACTGCTATGAGTTGAAATAATTATTTGACTAGATTCCTTATTACTATTTTCTTGTAGAATATCAATTAAATTATTCATGTTAGAATATGACAAATGGTTTTCTGGCTCTTCAATTAAAATTATTTTATCTTTATTTGTATTAATATTATTTAAAGCAAGCTTAGTTTTTAATAAGCATTGTAGCCCTCTACCAGCATTGGAATATGGAATACTATCAAATTCCGTTATCATACTTGATTCCCATTGACGTATATTCAATAATATCTCCAATATCACATTGAAAATACTCACAAATCTTTCCTAATATTTCTAGACTTACATTTTCGTCTCTTCCCATTTTTGCTATTGTCTTGGGTGTTGTTGCGATTGCACATTGTAAGTCTGTTTTTTTTAATACTTTTATCTATTAATAACTTCCATAATTTGTTATATGAAAATCCCATATCATTCTCCAATTCTATATTTTACCTTTCTAAATGTATAGATTAACTATCTACTTAGAGCATATAATACAGATTCCTTTCAATTATATGATTTACTGCGTTAAACTTAGCAAAAAAATAAAGGCAGTCCGAAAACTGCCGATATTTATCTCTCTGCACCTTTGCTATGGTCTTTCTTATTTAATTTAAGTTTGTCCTATGCCTTAAAGCTATTTATTTGCCCTAATATGGACTTTTTATCCTTGTCTTGACTCCTTACTTGTTCTTTTGCTTTTAATAGCTTAGAAGACAGAATACGAACATTTTTATGTTCCCTTTAATTGTTGCCAATATTAGTTTTTACTTCTCCGAAGTTTTTAACAAAATCTCCTTGTTTTAGGTTCTGTAGATCTTTTGTCTTTTCTCCATAGAATGGATAATTACCAAGTAATATATTTAGATTTAGACCCTCAAAGCAAGAAGTAAAATGAAGTAAATCCGAAGTAAGATTAATTTGAAAACTGGATAAACAAGATTAACCAATATTAAATTAAAACAATATTTATCCGGTACTGGGACTGGAATGGGACTAAAAATTTGAAAATGTCCTATAATTAGGTGGATTTAGTGATACAAGAAAAAATAGAACCTAGTATTTTGAATGGTTTGGGATATATCGTACATTTGGAAAAGAAGAGTGGAAATAATATAAAAAAGGTATAAAAGCATTTAAAATAGCCGTTTTGTTAGTGTCATGCTTGCAAGATTAAATATTATATAACCTAGTGAATAATCGCTAGGTTATTTTTATTATATAAAAAGCTATGGATTTTTTCTCCTGTAGATTCATATAACGAAAATAAGAATTCATTGTTTAATAAAGTTTATAAAAAAGAAATAAAAAATAAAGAAAAAACTAACACAAAAATATGAATATGGAGTTATAAGGTGTCGATTTTGACCTCTTTTATGTTTGAGATGAAAAAATGATACAAATATGATAAAATATAATTAAATAAATTCATATATTTGAATTTCGAGGATAATAATATGAAGGTAAGCTACAATGGATTGTGGAAAATACTCATAGATAAAGGATTGAATAAAAAAGAGTTGAAAGAAAAAGTTGAAATTGCACCAACTACAGTTGCAAAAATGGGGCGAGGAGAACTTGTAAGTATGGAAATACTTTTAGAATTGGTAAAGAGTTAGATGTAGATTTTGGAGATATGGTAAATATAGTGAAATAGAGTTTACTTTTGTTGATAGGAGGTTTTTATGGCGGATAATTCAAATATTGTTGTTTCAGATGTTGTTGATATAAGAAATATGATTTATACATTTAGAGGAAAACAAGTTATGGTTGATAGTGATTTAGCTACCTTGTATAAGGTAGAAACTAAAGTATTTAATCAAGCTGTAAAAAGAAATTTGAACAGATTCCCTGAATCATTTCGTTTTCAATTAAGTGAAGAAGAATTTAAAAACTTGAGGTCACAATTTGCCACCTCAAGTTCAAATAAACATGGTGGTAGAAGATATCTGCCATATGTATTCACAGAACAAGGAATAGCCATGCTTTCAGCTGTGTTAAAAAGTGACATAGCCGTTGAAGTGAGCATAAAAATTATGAATAGTTTTGTGGAAATGAGAAAGTTTTTACTATCCAATCAAGAGCTATTTTCAAGACTAGATCGAGTGGAACTAAAGCAACTTGAAACAGACAAAAAATTAGAAGAAGTATTTAACTATATTGCAACTAACACAGAAGTGAAACAGAAGCTCTTTTTTAATGGTCAAATATATGATGCATTTAGTTTTATTGTTGAAATTATCCAAAAAGCAAGTAAGGAAATTATTTTAATTGATAATTATGTAGATATTAATACATTGAATATTCTATGTAAGAAAAATAATGGAGTAAATATTAATGTTTATACTTCAGGAAAAGGAAATCTAACAATAAAAGATATCAATAAATTTAACACGCAATATCCAACATTAGCGGTAAAAACAAATACAGATTTTCACGATAGATTTTTGATTCTAGATAACACGGCAGTTTATCACATAGGGGCATCAATAAAAGATGCAGGAAAGAAAAGTTTTGGAATTACAAAAATAGAAGATAAAGATATGATAGAAAGTCTTTTAAAAAGAGTGAGGTAAAATATGGCAAATATATCACAGCAAAAAAGACAAAAAATGCAGGTAGTAAGTTTAAAATTTACTACCTTTTTATATTTTTGGTGGTATAGGTAGATAATATGGTGGATAAAATGGGAGGTAAATTATAATGTTTATTCCTAGATATACAATATCAGATAAGATAAATAGTTTATCTATAGATATTTCTAATTTGATATTATTAATAGAAATAGAAAATAAAAGAAATTTACATTTAAGAAAAGAGAATAGAATAAGAACGATATATTCAACACTTGCAATAGAAAATAATAGTTTAAGTATAGAAGATGTCAGTGATATAATAAATGGTAAAAAAGTTTTAGGTCCTTTAAAAGACATAAAAGAGGTTTAAAATGCATATGAGGCCTATGATAATGTTTTTAGATATAATCCATATGAAATAAAAGATTTTTTAAGTGTACATAGATTGATGATGGATGAATTATTTAAAGAAAGTGGTAAATTTAGAAGTAAGGATGTAGCTATTTATGATGCAAAAGGAAATATTTTACATATAGGTTGTAGTCCAGAATTTGTAAATGATTTGGTATTAAATTTATTTAGATGGGGAGAAACAGCACATCCACTTATTAAAAGTTCAATAATTCATTTTGAGTTAGAAATAATACACCCTTTTTCAGCTGGAAATGGACGAATGGGAAGAATATGGCAAAATCTTATACTTTTAAAATGGAATAAGCTATTTGAATGGCTACCAATGGAAACTATAGTATATGAAAATCAAATTAAATATTATGAAATATTAGAAAGATGTAATAAAGCTAATGATTCTACAGAATTTATAGAATTTATGTTAGAAATAATATACAAAAGTATTAAAAATTATTCAAAAGATATTAGAAAAGATAATCTTTTAGAGAGATTAAATGAAAAAGAAAAAGAAGTATTAAAAGTGATAGATAGATATTTAAAAAATAATAAGGAGATTACAAATACTAAAGCAGCAGCTCTTGTAAATAAGCCGTTAAATACAACTAGAAGGTACATATTAAAATTTGTTGAGTTAGGTATTTTAGAAATGTCCGGTGAAAATAAAAATAGAGTATATTTTAGAAAATGAAGAATAAAGTTGATAGAATAAATAAAATAGGTATTAAACACATAAAAATATAAAGATTAATATTTAGAAGATGCACAAAATATGTTTTAAAACTGGGTAAGTGTAGAAGGAAATGTGAAATTTTTATGATCAGGATATAAAACTATAGAAGAAATAAAATATTTATTTGAAATAGATGTTAAAAAATATAAAAATAATTAATTTAAATCAGTAATTAGATTAATATAAAAACTTAAAATTGTAATAGGGTATATTTAAGTAGTATATATAAAAGTATTAAAAAAAGTTTCTTCACATAAATTGGAGTGATTTTATTTTTTAATAAAAAAGGATATATTTATTTTGTTGGATATTGTATTTTAATTTATTTTATTAATGTATATTTTTTAAATCACTTGATTATTTTATTATATTATGATATTATTTAGATACCAAAAGTATGTTTATGGAGGTTTGATGTCTAGAAATAAATATCCTGAAAAAAGTAAAGAATTGATATTAGAAGTTTCCAAAAAATTATTTATTGAAAATGGTTTTGAACAAACGAGTATTCAAAACATTATTGACAATCTTGGTGGGATGACGAAAGGTGTTGTATATCATCATTTTAAATCTAAGATGGATATTTTAAATTCAATTATTGGAATAAATGATGAGAAGTTATTGAATGAAGAATGGCTTGGAAATAATGGATTAGAAAAACTTCAATATGGGATATTGAGTTCTTTGAAAGATTATAAAAAAATTTCAACATTATATGTTATAAAAATTTCTTTAAAAAGTCCTCAAATATTATATGAACAATATAATGCTATGTATGAAGCTTTAATACCTATAGTAAATAAAGTGATTAAAGAGGGTATTTTAGATGGCTCGATTAAAACAGATTTTCCAGAGGAAGTTGCTGAATTTTTAGTAATTTACTTTAATTTTATTATAGGGTTAAGAATTACAGAATTGAATATGGAAGATTTGATAAAAAAAATTAAATTTTTTAAAACTATTTTTGAAAGATTAGAGTTCCCAATTATTTCTGAAGAAATTTTTAATACAATGTTAGAATTGTTAAAATATATTTTAATAATCAAAAATAAACTAGATTAGTTTATTTTTTTAAAAAAATACATACCAAAAGTATGTTTGTGGAGGGAGTATGATTATAGTTAAAGATTTAAAGAAAATTTATGGAAATAAAACAATATTGAATAATGTATCATTTAAAATAGGAAAAGGAGAATTAGTTGTTTTTTTAGGAGAAAATGGAGGGAAATAGCAATGGATAGAGAATATTTAAGTTTGGTTAGATTAGAATATAAAAAAC
Organism: Streptobacillus canis; assembly: GCF_009733925.1. NCBI lineage: Bacteria > Fusobacteriati > Fusobacteriota > Fusobacteriia > Fusobacteriales > Leptotrichiaceae > Streptobacillus > Streptobacillus canis. Next base: position 27,370 of record NZ_WOEI01000010.1, read on the forward strand.
ATACAGTAAAAATTTATGTTATCGCTAGTGTTATAGGAACACTTTTTTCTTTGTTATTATCAATATTTTTTTTATTTATACCTAAATTTGATATTACAAGTTATGAACTTAATTCAATTAAATTTATTTTAATGATGAACTCAACATTTATAATGGGAGTATATTCATTTATTTTAGCTGCAATGATTATAGAATATATTATAAAACCTTATTCAGGTTATTATTTATATAAAACATTAAGTTATCCAGTAAATAGAGATAAAATCTTTTTATCTAAAATTTTTTCTTGTGTAATATTTGTGATAAGCTTTTGTTTTATATCACTTATTCTAACGGATATAATTTTATATTTTAGTAACTTGTTATTTAAAATAGTAAATAATGATTTTTATTCAAGTTTCTTTATATATGAAATTTTAGTTAATATATATATAGTTATTGTTGTGTTGGGTATTGCTTTTGGTTCTTTACTTATTTGTTGGAGAAAAAAGTCTACTATAAGAATGATGATAGGCGTTTTTATTTCTTATTCTATTATAGGGAATCAAATTCAATTTAATTTTATAATATTTCGTTTAATATTAATTTTAATAAATATTTTTATTGTATTTTTTACAATATTTTATTTGTTAAATAATATTAGAAGAATGGAAGTATGATTTATGAAAAAAGTTTTTATTCACGGTATAGGTCAATCTAATGCAGCGTGGGATGAAATGAAACCACATATATTAGGAGAAGCAAAGTACTTAAATTTATTAAATTTTGATGAAGAAAGTGATGATATCTATCAAGAATTATATAATATGTTATGTAAAGAATGTAATAAAGAAGATGGGGACGTTCATTTGTGTGGAATTTCATTAGGAGGAGTGATGGCTATGCAATATGCTATTGACTTCCCTCAAAAAGTAAAATCTTTAATTCTTATAAATACACCTTATAAAATACCCGTTTTATTGTTAAAATTACAAAAATTAATTTTTCAGTGTACACCATCTATATTTTTTAATAAAGGATTTTCTAAAAAAAATTCTATAAAATTAATTAGTAGAATTATAGAAAAGAACTCTTGGGAAGAAATAAAAAATATAAAGGCTAAAATTTTAATTATATATGGAGATAAAGATAAGATTAATAAAAAATTTGCAATTAGACTTTTTAAAGAAACATTAAATTCTAAAATAGTTAAAATAGAAAATGCTAATCATGAAATAAATGTTGAACAGCCTATGAAATTATTAGAAGAAATCAATATTTTTTGGGAAGAAATAAAAGATTATGGTAATAGAAATATTATTAATAAATAATAAGAAGTAAGAATGAAAATATAAAATATTTATTTAGATTATTAATTATAAATAATTTGCTTTATTAGAGAATAGTTAATTTTGATAAAATTTAAAGGAAATAGAGTAGAGCAAATAATAAAAATAAGATGATAAAAAAATATATATAAAAACTAGAAAGAGTGATATAATAAATTATAGTTATGGAGGATCCTGAAATGAAAGTAATAATTTATGATGATAGATATAAAAATCAACTCATTGAAATGGTATCAGAAGCAAGGGTTACTATGGGTATATCATCAGTTATAAGATCTGATTTGTATGATATTAAAACCAATTATCTTGATAAAGGAGATATGTTTTGGATCGCTATTGATGAAAGTGATGTTGTAGTTGGATGTATAGGTTATTCTCATATTGAAAATTCTGATGAAGCTTTTTTACATAGATTTTATGTGAAAGCTTCAAGAAAAAATCAAGGTATAGGAACCAAATTACTTTATATAGCTGAGAAAACAATGAAAAGTAAAGGGATAAGAAAATCAAAAGTACATTTAGGAGAACCTAAAGAAATATGGTTTGAGTCATATTCTTTTTATCCTAAGAATGGATATATAGAGTATGAACCAAGATATATGTTAAAGAACTTATAGATTTTAATTTAGGAGAAAATATGAGAAAAGTTAAAATGTTTATTGCAATGAGTTTAGATGGATTTATTGCTGATGAAAATGGAAGTGTTAAATTTTTACAAAGTTATGGAGAAAACACAGAAAATGAAGATACTTATTCAAAATTTATAAAAGAAATAGATACAATATTAATGGGTTGAAATACATATAATCAAATAGTAACAGAATTATCTCCAAATAATTGGGTTTATCAAAATTTATTAACTTATGTATTTACACATAGAGAGATTAAAAATACGAATAATATTATTTTTTTAAATAGTTAAGAAATTAAAAAAAGAAGTTGGAAAAAATGTATGGATATGTGGAGGTGCAAATCTAATTAATCAAGCTATAATTTCAAATATTATTGATGAATACTATATTTCAATTATTCCAATAATTTTAGGGAATGGAATAAGATTGTTTACTCGAAATGATATAGAACATAAACTAAAATTAATTAAGTCAACAATAAATAATGAAATAATAGAATTAAAATATATTCCAATAAAAGAATATAAGTAAAAGCTAAAATAAAAATTAAAGGTGATAAAATGAATAAGATAGGAACAAAACAAATAGAAACAGAAAGATTAATACTTAGGAGATTTGAAATAGAAGATGCACAAAATATGTTTGATAATTGGGCGAGTGATTATGAAAATATAATATTTTTAACTTGGCCAAAACATGAAAGTGTAGAAGTAACAAAAAACGTAATAGAGAGATGGTTAAAAGAATATGAAGATAATGCTTTTAAGTGGGCAATAACTCTTAAAGAAAATATTAGTGAGGTAATAGGTGATATTAGCGTTGTGAGATTAGATGAAACATTAAATTCATGCTCTATAGGTTATGTATTATCAAAAAAATATTGGAATTTAGGGTATGTAAGTGAGGCATTAAAGTCAGTAATAGAATATTTAATTAAAGAAGCTAATTTTAATAGAATAGAAGCAATACATGCTATAGATAATATTGCATCAGGTAAAGTGATGAAAAAAGCAGGCATGAAATTTGAAGGTATTTTGAGACAATCGGCTAAGAGTAATAATGGTATATCAGATGTAGCAGTTTACTCAATTCTTAAAGAAGAATATTAATAAATTTCATATTATTATTAATGATAAAAATAAGATAATATAGCAAAAAAATATTTTTTTAGCTCATGAAAAAAGAAATTTAAATAAGGAATAGTTTAAACTTTCATTTTAGAGGTGTTAAAGATAAAATTATAATAAAAAATTTTAAAATAGGAGAGTGAAATGAAATCAGAATTTAAAGTAGGAATTTTAGAATATGTATTACTTAGATTGTTTATAATAATTGTAAGTACTATAACGTTTGGACTTGCAACACCATGGTTGCTTGTATCAACATATAGGTGGGAGGCAGAAAATACATATATTAACGGTAAACAATTGTATTTTGATGGAACAGCAATACAGCTTTTTGGTAAATGGATATTGTGGTTATTTTTAACTATAATTACATTTGGATTATATGGTTTTATACTTTCATTAAAATTAAAACAATGGGTTGTCAGTCATACATTTATTATGGAAGAATATAAAAAATAAAACAAAGGGGATGTTCCGAAATAAACAGTTCTAAATAACCAAAAAAGCCAGCAAAAAAAACTGGCTTTTTTCTTTTTACATCTACAATACATAAATTATATATATCAATACATTTAAAATGTATATACCAAAAATATTGACAAAAATGCAAAAATGGAATATACTCATAATCAAATAAAAATTGATTGTGAGGAAGAAATATGAGAAATACTTTAAAATTTATCTTAAAAAGAATATTTACGGGTTTACTTACACTGTGGTTAGTAATTACAATAACATTTTTTCTTTTACATAAATTACCAGGAGATCCATTTGATAGTGAAAAAGCTATACCTCCTAAAATAAAAGAAAACTTAATGCAAATGTATGATTTAGATAAACCACTAAGTGTACAATATGCTAAATACTTAAAGAATATTTCTAAAGGTGATTTAGGAATATCAATGAAAGAAAGAGGAAGAACAGTTAATTCAATAATTAAAAGATCTTTCCCAGTATCAGCTGATTTAGGGATAAGAGCAGTACTGTTTGGATTAGTATTTGGTATACCTTTAGGAATAGCTGCAGCACTTAAGAGAGGAAAGAAAATGGATCACTTCTCTATGATAATAGCAGTTATAGGAATATCAGTGCCTAGCTTTGTAATAGCTGGAATACTTCAGTTATATGCTGTAGAAATACATAAAGGGATTTTAATAGATAAATTAGGTCTTCCTCTAGTTAAAATACTTCTAACGGGTTGGGACATGCCTTCTAAGAAAATACTCCCAGTGATAGCATTAGGTTTTTTCTCAGTAGCAGAGGTAGCAAGACTTATGAGAAGTAAAATGATAGAAATAATGGAACAAGATTATATTAAACTTGCAATTGCAAAAGGAGTTTCACCTATTAATGTAGTTTTAAAACATGCTTTAAGAAATGCAATATTACCAATAATTACAGTAATATTTCCTTCAATAGCAGCAATATTAACAGGATCATTTATTATTGAAACAATGTTTTCTATAGGTGGACTTGGTAAATATTATATAGGCTCAATAATTGATAGAGATTATACCATGGTATTAGGAGTAACAGTATTTTATTCGGCATTTTTAATACTAATGATGATAGTTATGGATGTGGCATATGCCATTGTAGATCCAAAAATTAAATTAGGGAAGGGGAATAAATAATGAAAAATCTTTATGGAGCAAATTATGATAGAGAAAATTTTAAAGCAAATCCAGAGGATTTTGTTTATGTAGGGCCTGATAATAAGAAAAATGAAAGTATAAATAAACCTAGTTTAACTTATTGGAAAGATTCTTGGAGAAGATTTAAAAAAAATAAACTTGCTGTTTTTTTCTTAGGTGTTTTAGTTATTTATCTTTTTTTAGCTATATTTGGACAGGTTTTAGTAAAATATACTTATTATGAACAAAATAGTTCGGATAGATTTTTAGGAATAATGCAAGGATTTGTTAAAGGACATTATTTAGGAACAGATTCATTAGGAAGAGATTTATTTTCAAGAATTTCACAAGGTATAAGAGTTTCAATGGAACTTTCAATTATAGTTGCAGCTATATGTGTTGTACTTGGAACTGTATATGGAGCAACAGCGGCTTATTTTGGGGGTAAAATAGATAGTATAATGGTAAGGACTGTTGAAGTAATATTATCTATACCTTCTATGATATATATAATTTTATTAATGGTTGTATTAGGTAATAGTGTCAAAACAATAATTATTGCACTTTGTGCTACAAGATGGCTTGGATATGCTTTACTTGTTAGAGGAGAAGTATTAAAAATTAAAGAAAATGAATATGTATTGGCATCAAAAGCATTAGGAGCTAACTTTTGGTGGATAATTAGAAAACATTTGATTCCAAATACCTTAAGTATAATTATAGTAAGACTTACTATGGATATACCATCAATAATATTTTCTGAAGCATTCTTAAGTTTTATAGGTTTAGGAGTACCTATACCTCAAGCATCACTTGGGAACTTAGTAGCTGATGGTTTTAAAGAAATAAATACACATGTGTACTTATTCTTAATACCAGCTTTAGTAATATCATTAATTACTTTATCATTTAATATTATAGGTGATGCAATGAGTGATGCATTGAATCCAAAACTTAGAGATTAGGAGAAGGTTATTATGAGTTTATTAGAAGTAAAAAATTTAAGTGTTTCTTTTAATACTTATGCAGGGGAAGTAAAAGCATTAAGAGATATTAGTTTTACTGTAGATAGAGGTGAAACTCTTGCTATAGTTGGAGAATCAGGAAGTGGGAAATCAGTTACAGTACAAAGTATAATGAAATTAATACCTACTCCTCCCGGGGAATATAAAAATGGTGAAATAATATTTGATGGAGTAGATTTACTGAAATTAAATGAAAAAGAAATGAGAAAATATAGAGGTGGAAGAATAGGGATGATATTCCAAGATCCTATGACATCACTTAATCCAGTAATTAAAATTGGACATCAAATTATGGAAGGAATATTAATACATAAAAAAGTTAGTAAACAAGAAGCTAAAAAACTTGCAATTGAAATGTTAGATAAGGTAGGAATACCTAAACCGGAAGAAAGATTTGAACAATATCCTCATCAATTTTCTGGAGGAATGAGACAAAGAGTAGTTATAGCAATAGCACTTGCATGTGAACCAGATTTATTAATATGTGATGAACCAACTACAGCACTTGATGTAACTATACAGGCACAAATATTAGAATTAATAAATAAATTGAAAAAAGAATTAAATATAGGTGTAATATTGATAACACATGATTTAGGAGTTGTTGCAGAAACTTCAGATAGAGTAATAGTAATGTATGCAGGAGAAAAAATGGAAGAAGCTCCAGTAAAAACAATTTTTAAAGATCCTAGACATCCCTATACTTGGGGATTGTTAAAATCATTACCAAGACTTGATATGGATTCTAATGAAGCTTTATTTTCAATACCAGGAACTCCACCAGATTTATTAGATCCACCAAAAGGAGATCCGTTTGCAGCAAGATCAGAATTTTCTATGAAAATAGATTATGAGAAAAAACCTCCTTTAGTAGATTTAGGAAATGGGCATTATGTTAAATCATGGATATACGTAGATGGAGCACCAGATATGAAATTTAATCCAGATGGAACAATTACAATAACTCCAGTAGAAGGAGAAGCATATGTAGTAGATACTATTAAGAGTAAAAGTGGTGTAAAATTTGCAAATATCACAGGAAGTGAGGAAAAGAAATGATAGTAATTAAACATTTAAAAAAATATTTTCCACTTTCTAAAACAGAAGTATTAAAAGCAGTGGATGATGTTAGTTTGGATATTAAAAAAGGAGAAATATTATCATTAGTAGGAGAATCTGGGAGTGGTAAGACAACTTTTGGAAGAACTATAGCTAGATTATATGATAAAACTTATGGAAAAGTTTTTATAGATGATAGAGAAATATCAGAATATTCAAATTTAGAATTTACTAAAAAGGTATAAATGATATTTCAAGATCCTCAGGCTTCACTTAATCCAAGAATGACAGTAGGAGAAATAATATCTGAGGGTATGATAATACATAATATGTATAAAACTAAAGGAGAACTTCAAGAAAAAATATATGAATTATTAGAACTTGTAGGTCTTGCAAGAGAGCATGCAAATAGATTCCCACACGAATTTAGTGGAGGACAAAGACAAAGAATAGGTATAGCAAGAGCATTAGCAGTAGAACCAGAAATATTAATATGTGATGAGCCAATTTCAGCTTTAGATGTATCTATACAAGCACAAATAGTAAATTTGCTTAAAGATTTACAAAGAAAGAAGAACTTAACTATGATATTTATAGCTCATGATTTATCAATGGTTAAATATATATCAGATAGAGTGGCAGTAATGTTTAGAGGTAAAATAGTAGAACTTGGATATCCAGATGAAGTATATAATAATCCAGTTCATATTTATACTAAATCATTAATATCTGCAGTACCTATACCTGATCCCGAATTTGTTAAAGGAGAAAAAATTGAAATGGATGAAAGCTATTTAAAATCTCCTATAGGAACTTATGATGAAATAGGTAAAATAGTGGAAAATTCCGGATTAATTGAATATAGAAAAGAACATTATGTTGAAAAAGATTTTTTAAAAATAAAATAGAGGTGATATGAAATGAAAAGGATTTTATTTGTTTTTATGATGATAATTGCAATATTTAGTTGTGGTGCAAGTGATGGAGGAACTTCTGAAAATAAAGATGGAAAAGTTATTACTTATAATGCAATAGCAGAAGGTATATCTTTTGACCCTCAAATTCTTACTGATGGGAATACTATGACTATACATGGATTAGTAAGTGAGGGATTAACATATACTAAACCTAGTGGAGAAGTAATACCTGCACTTGCTGAAAGTTGGGAAATAAGTGAGGATGGACTTACTTGGACGTTTAAGTTAAGAGATGGAATTAAATGGTCTAATGGAGAGGCAATAACTGCTGATGATTTTGTTTTTGGTTGGCAAAGAGCATTAGATCCAAATACTGCATCTGAATACGCATATATTCTATTTCCAATAAAAAATGCAGAAAAATTTTCTACAGGAGAAGTTAGTTTTGATGAGGTAGGAATTAAAGCTTTAGATGAAAAGACATTAGAAGTAAAACTTGAAAATGTTACGCCATATTTTGATTCTTTAGTTTCATTTATTACTTATATGCCAGCTAATAGAAAATTTGTTGAAGAAAAAGGTTCAGATTATGGATTAGAAGCAGATGCGCTGCTTTATTCAGGACCATATAAGGTTGTATCTTGGGATCATAATACACAACTTGAGCTTGAAAGAAATGAGCATTATTATAATCCAGAATCAAGAAAAGTTGATAGATTTGTTATTAAATATATTGCAGATAGTACTGCTGCATTAAATGCATTTAAAAATGGTGAAATTGATATAGTTTCAATTACTACTGAACAATTGCAAGAGTTTAAAGATGATGCAAGATTTAGAAAAGATGGACTTGCTAGAACATTTTATTTAGCCTTTAATTTAGAAAATGAGATATTTAAAAATCAAAAAATTAGAGAAGCATTTTCACTTGCAGTAGATAGAGAAGGTTTGATTGAAACAGTGTTTAATGGTGCTAAAGAAGCAAGCTATAATTTTACACCTAAAAATGTAGGGATGATAGGAATTAAAGAAGATTTTGTTAAAGAATTAGGAAATACTTTTCAAAAATTTGATGCAGAAAAAGCTAAACATTTATTTGAAGAAGGTAAAAAAGAATTAGGTATAGCAGAGTTTCCTACTATTACATTCCTTGCAGATGAAAGAGGGTCAAATAAAAAAATAGTTGAAAAAATACAAGAAGATTTAAGAGTTAATTTAGGTGTAGAATTAAATGTAGAAATAGTTACATTTAAAGAAAGATTAAATAGAACAAAAGCAAGAGGATTTGATTTATTACTTACTGGTTGGGGAGCAGATTATCAAGATCCTATGACATTCTTAGACTTATTAATGTCAAAAAGTGGAAATAATGCACCACATTATTATTCTAATGAATATGATACATTAATAGCGAATGCTTTAAAAACTACTAATAGAGAAGAAAGAATGAAATATTTATTTGAAGCAGAGAGATTACTTGCTAAAGATGTACCGATAATACCATTATATCAAGAAACTCAACTTCATTTAGTTAATGAAGAAGTTAAGGGATTAGAAATTGGTTCATTTGGAATAGATTTACATTTTTATAATATAGATAGATGATAATAAAAATAAAAAGAACATGTTCTTTAGGTTCATGTTCTTTTTATTATATATTACCAAATAAAATCTAATCCCAATCTTAAAAGATAATTTGAATAATTTTTTTGATTTAGTTTATATATAAAATCTGATTTTAAAGCTAAATTATTAGAAGGTTTAATTGATAAACCAAAATCAAGACTAGCTTTATAATTGTCATAATATAAATTATCTATTTTTTCATTATTTTTACTTAAAGATATATTTGAAAAATTACGTATGAAATTTCCTTTTAAGGAAGTATCAATATATTTACTATTTAAATTTATACCTGTTTCATAAAATACTGTAAATGGGGAAATATTTTTAACAACATCTACACTATCATATATTTTAGTAATATTTTCTTTTAACATAGGAGAATATGTAAATCCTATTGTATTTGAATATATGATATTTAACTTATCATTTATTTTAAATTCTTTATTATATGAAGCATTTAATTTAGTCTTTAAAAAATCAGCATAATCTAAATTTTTATTATCTTTTATTATTCTAACTTTATTATATCCAATAGCTCCATTTAATTCAAAATTATTGTATCTATAACCTATCTTAGTTAATATAGAATCTGAAATAATATTATTATCTTCAGAAATAACTTTATCATTTAAAAGTATTTGGCTATTGATTGATGAACTAAGATTACTATAATTTAATCCTAGAGCTAATTTGCCTTGTTTAAAATCATTTACAATTTCTAAATCACTTTCAAAACCATGAGCGATTAAATGATTTTTATATTCTGTATCTCCAAATTTAATAAAATGATTGTCTTCTTTTTTGTATTTTAAAGTATTCATTGAAAAACTATTTTTAAATTTAAGTTTACTAAATATACTGTTTAAAGAATTTAATTCATTTAATGTATATAAAGAATTTAAAGTTTTAGGTGTTAATTTAGATAATAACTCAATATTATTACCTTCTCTTATTGAATATATACCATAAAGTGTTTCATAATCTTTTTCTAAATTTAATATATTTACCTCTTTATTTGATTTACCTACAAGTAGTTTTTCACCATTTTCTTTTATACTCTTAACAATATTTGAATTTAAATTTAAATGTATATTTACATCATTTGTTGAATCTTCTATTTCAAGAAGTTTTTTATTCATTTCATTTAATGTTATATTAAATTTTCCTTCTTCAATAGTTGTATATTTTTCTATTTTTAGATTCTTATCTACTAAAATTATTTCTGATGCATTTTCTAAATTTTTAATATATGTATTATCATCTAGAGTAATAGAAGCATCTTTTGAAAGATGTATACTAGTATCAATTTTATTAGAATCTTTATTTCCATTTATTGTTAAATTTCCTTCTTCAATCTGAATATTTTTAATACCTTCTAAATTGTTAGGTGTAAATGATACATTTCCATTACCTGTTTTTATTAATTTATTATTATTTAAAGTGTTTTCAAATACTTGATTATCAAATTCTAAATTATTTTCACTATTTAAGTTAATATTTCCTCCAGATATTATATATTTAGATATTTTAGGTATATTATCTATATTTAAGTTAATATCTCCATTAATAGACTCTATAGTACCTGTAAAATCAATTATACCATTAGATATATTTAAAGGAGTTTTATTAATATTTGATAAGGTTTTATTTCCAATTATTTTATTATTTAATATACCATTATCAATATTAATATTTAAATTAGCTTCTTTTAGATTAAAAGTTCCTAAAAATTCAGAAATATCTTTATTTATTTCAAATACTTTATTTTCATTAAGTAGTGTTAATTTAGAGCTTTCTATTCCTTTAATAGTAGAATTTAAGATAGGGTTGTTTTCATTTACCTTAATTTCTAATTCGTTATTTAATATTAAATCACCATTATTTTTTAAATTAGATGAATCTATAGTTAATTTAGCTCCTTTATGTTCTAAATTACCATTTCCTGCAATTAAAGAAGTAATTTCGGTATCATTTTCTAAGTCAAAAGTTAGTTTAGAATTATTGTTTATTTCATATTTACCGTTATTAACTAAAATATTATTTCTTAGCGATAATTCTCCATTTTCTACTAATACATTCTTTAAGTTATTTATATTTTCATTATTTTCTATATGTAATTTAAAGTTTCCATTTTTTATCATCTTTGATTCATTTAAGTTATCATTTATAACATCTATTTTTAAATTATCGATATCAAGATTTTTTTCTGAATCTAGGATTAAATTTTTATCATTATTTAAAGTTATTGTCGCATTTGTTTTTATTGCTTTTTCACCATCTAATTTTAAATTACCATGTAAAGCTACTACTTTACCATTAAATTCACTTATATCTTTTAGAGTTAATGTTGTTGAATTGGAATTTTTTAATTCTTTTGTTCCTATTATTTTATTTTCAACTATTTCATTTTCTAAATCTAAATTTAAATTTGCTTCTTTTAAATTAAAGGTCCCTTTAAATTTTGATATATCTTTATTTATTTCAAGTGTGTTATTTTCATTTAATAATGTTAATTTAGATTCTTTTAGACCTTTTAAATTACCTTTTAATATTGTTTTTTCATCTTGAGTATTATTTACATTTAATTCTAACTCATTATTTAATATTATGTCACCACTATTTTGTAATTTATTTGATGATATTATTAATTTAGCTCCTTTATGTTCTAGATTACCATCTCCACTTATTAGTGATTTTATTTCTTTTTCTTCTGTGATATCAAACGTTAATTTCGCATTTGTATTTATTTCATATTTACTTTTTTCATCATTTTCTAATACGTCTTTTCTTAATGATAATTCTCCACTTTCTACTAATACATTTTTTAATCCATGAATATTTTCACTATTTTCTATATGTATTTTAGCATTTCCTCTTTTTATTATTTTTGATAATTTTTCATCATCTGTCTTATCTATTACATTAACTTTTAGCGCTTTTTCTACATTTATATCTTCATTACTTATTAGTGTTAAGTCTTTGTCATTTATTAAATTGAAGTTAGCTTCTGTATTTATTCCATTTACTCCAGATAAAATGATTCCTCCATTTTCTGCTTTTAATTCTCCATTAAATTCTGATATATTTTTAAATATTATATCTTTTTCAGATTGATTAGTAAATTTACCATTACCTATTATTTTATATGATATAGTTCTATCTTCTTCATTTTCATCATCTATTTGAAAAATATGTTCTTTATTTTTTTTATCTTTACCTGTAACTTCTAGTGTTCCTTTAAAGTCTTTAAAATTAGATGTTATTTTAAAATTAGATCTATTAGTTATAGTATATTTTCCATTTTCAGTTCTAAGTAAAATTTTACCATTTCCACTTATATTAGAATCTATTATGAAACTTCTACCGTGTAAAGAATTATTCTCAAAATTTAATGTAGAATTTTCATCTATTAAAAGTGGATTATTGAAGTTAGCTCCTCCGCCTCCACCATTAAAATCTGTATCATTAAATAAACCATTTTTTATTGTAGAAAATCCAAATACTTCAACTAGAGCATGATTTTTATTATTTCTATCTGAAAGTTCACTTCTATAATCTCTAAGCATTAACATTGAGTTAGCAAGAGTAAGTTTGCTAATGGCTTCATTTAAAACTTTATTTTTTTCTCCAACTAAATATGCGTTAGAGGAAACTAAAGTAACCGACCCTTTTTTATTTTCTGTTTTAGTAACTTCTCCAAATTTCATAGTTTGATTATTGATTCTTAAATTATGCTCACCGATATTAAGTTTTTTATATGTTACGATTTCTTTTGGTTTTGGTCTATGTCCTGTTATTTCAATATCACTTTTTAATGTTAATTCTTTTATAGTTGTATTTCCAGTACTAGATTTGTTAATTTTAATACTAGCATTATCTGCAATTATATGAGATGATATTTCATTTGTTGTTGCCTCTAATTTAGTTTTAGGGTTTAAAATTACTTCAGTATCTCTTAAAGCATCGATATCTTTATATATTAAAGTTCCTTCTTCTATTGATAATTTATTGAAATTATTTTCAGAATTAGTAAATTCTATGCTATTTGAACCTGTTTTTATTACATCTAAATTTGTATTTTTTTCTAATTCTGTACCATTTCCTATTATTTTATTATTTACAGTTGTCTTATCATTTGCAACTATTTTTAATATTGAAAGATGATTATTCTTATTTGTTATAGTTCCATATTTATCTGTATCCCCTATTTTTAAAGTTAAATCATGACCGTTTAAATCAAGATTTCCACCACTTTTTATATTAAATATATTTTCTGTTCCTAAAGAATTTTCAGCATAAAGTTTTAAAGTAATTGAACCTTCATCTTTACCATCTTTATTACCCATAATAGTAACATTGCCTTTATATTCTGAATTAGAACTTTTAATTGCAATTTCTCCTCCATCTAAGTATTGAGCATCGACTGTTAAATTTTTTTCTAATTTAAAATTAACATTTAATATTCCGTCTCCAGAAAGTCTATATTCATTATTTCCAGTATTTAATGAAGTAAGAGTGATGTTATCTTCACCTTTTTTTGTCCCTATGTAAGTTTTGTTTTCAGAAACGTTATTATTATCAGAAGAATTTATGAAAAGAACACCCTCTGAATTTTCTTTTAGTAATGATTTGTTATCAAATGCAGTATATGAACCATAACCTAAATTTATTAATTTTTTAGAACTTGTTTTTTCTTTTATTTCTAAATCAACACCTTTATTGATTTTTATATTAAAATTATTATCTTCAGCTATTTTAGAAATTATAACTTTACCTTTATTAATTCCATCCCCTATATTTACATCGGTAATATGATTACTTAAATCAAGCCCTTTTAGAGTAATAGTTCCATTATCTCCACCAAGATTTAATTTAGTAATAGAATTATCTATAGCTAGATTATCAGAACCTAAATTAATATTTTTACTTGAACCTAAAAATAAAGTGCTATATTCAGCATATTTAGAATCTATAGTAGCTACATCATTACCTAAACTTAAAACACCATTAGATTTTTTATCTATTTTAGGTAGTATATTAGATAAAGTTGAAATATTATCAACTTCTAATATAGAGTTGTTTTCTAATTTGAAATTTAAATTTTTTAAGCTATTATCAGTATTTATTTTGACTTTACCATTTTTAATATCTAAGTTACCATTTACATTATTTTCTTCATTACTTGTAATATCAAGAAGACCACTTCCAGTTTTTTCTGCTTTAACATATCCTTTTATTTTAGAATCTATAATTACTGTATGGTTATTTTCAGTATTTATTGTAAAATTATTTACATTAGGAGTAGTATTGTTTTTAAAATTTATTTCATTTTTTAAAGTTATTTTATTTATATCTTTTTCACTAGGTGCATTTTCATAAGGAGATTTTATATCTTCTAATACAGTTCCGAGTGCACTTATATTTAAAGTAGCTCCATTTTCTATATTTATTTTACTATCTACTTCTACAGCTCTATTAATTTCTAATTTAGATTTAACATTTATTTCATTAGATTTAAATTTAGATTTTGAATATTCATCTTTTCCTACGATATTATCAAATCCATGAACTATAACATCACCACCGATACTTACAGTACCCTTTTCAATATCTAGATTTCCTTTTATGTCACTATTTCCTCTTAAATGCCATTTACTATCATTATTATTAGGATTGTATATTATATCTAAATTATCAGTAAATCCACCAAGATAGGTTCTCTCTTCATTATCTACTGGGTTAAATGTAAATGTTGATTTAGTATTGTTACTATTTGTTATAGTTGCCCCATTATCTACGTGGTATATATCGTTAAAAGAAATATTTTGAGAATTTAAATCAAGACTTCCACCTCTTAAACCAAAATATATATTATTTTCGTTAAGTTGATTTTCTTTCATTAATTTTACAATTGCACCTTGTGCAACTCTGATATTTTTTGCTGCATATCCTCCAGAATTATTTAATAGTAAAGTCCCATTTCCTCCTATATTAATATCCCCTTCATTTTGAGTACTTCCCTCTATTTTTAATGTTCCTTCTCCTATTTTTCTTACAATATTTCCTTTTGATATATTTGCTTTATATGTTAAAGTAGCATTTTTATCTATAACAATACCTGCTGTTTTTAATGTTCCACTTCCTTGTATAGTTGCATCCTTTTTAAAGTCTAATCTTGCAATTGAAATATCATTATTTCCTTCAAGATTTATCGTTATATCTTGTTTGTCAAATGTTTGATTTTTAATTTTATAAAAAGCTTCATTGATATTTAAAGTATCAGTTGTTATACGATGTTTCATTATTGTATTTTTAAAGTCACTATTATCAAAACTTCTATTTTCAGTTCCAACTTTTAATATATTATTATTAAAAGTAACGCTATCTACATCTGTTATAGATTTATCTGTTATACCTTCTTTAAATTTTTCTATATGTTGTACTCCGTTTAAAAGTATACTACCTTTTATTCTTAAACCTTTTTCATTAGAATAAATACCAGCTGAATTATTAGCTATGGCTTTCCATTTTTTTTCATTTTTATCCCACCAAAACACAGGAGACCCACTATCTCCGCCCATAGTACCTATGTCTATTGGAGTTTTAGGATTTATTTCTAAAAAAATATCTAATACATTTTCAACTTTATTTCTTTCATATTTATTATTTATCTTATTTAGTCCACCTGCGACTCTAAAATCATCTGCAGCTTTAATATATTCACCATTTTCTGTGAAAACACTATTAGATCCAAATCCAACTCTGGCTATTAAATCTTCTCTATTTACTTTATTTTTATAATCATCATAGTTTAATGTATTATAAGTTATAGCATCATGATTTATTTTATCAAGTCTAACAAAACTAAAATCTCCTCCTACATCTATATGATGCTTAGTTCTTGAAGTTTCGGAAAATTTTATAACTTCATCATTTACTTTATTTTTTGAAATATTATTTTTATAATTTTTATATAAATTAACATCTTTTCTCATATGTCTACCTAAAAAGTTAAAACCTAAATCAGCCCTTTTTCCTCTTGGGTTAACAATATGAGTAACGGTAGTAAGTATTTGAGGATCATCCCACATACCTGCTCCCCCACCACCTGTTCCATTAGGGACCCCATCAAAATTAGGCATAGGATTATCTATTACTCCACTTATACTACCATCCTTTTTATATACTATGATACCAGTTCTTCCTTTTACATATTTCCCATTATTCATTCCAAAATCTTCATAATCTGACCAATTGATATCATGTCTAGCAAGACCTGAAAATCCTAATTCTCCTAATAATGTTGCTAATAAAAGTAATTTTAATTTATAGTTTTTCATATATATCCCCTTCTACATAGTTTTTATTTTATATTAATTATATCATAAATATATCTTTAATTAAAATAAAAATAGGCATTTAATGAAATTGAAAATATATTATTAATAGTTTAAGGGTGGAAAAATAAAAAGAAGTTAATAATGATTGATTATTTTACATTATTAACTTCTTTTTTAAATATTTTTTCTGTATGCAAAATCTATAAATTTAAATTTATCAGGTCTATGTCTAGATTCTGTATATTGAAATAATTGATCTCCTTCAAGGTATGTGTAACTTTTAACAACTACAATCATTTCGAAATTTTTTAAATCAAGTAAGGTTTTATCTTCATCAGATATAAATTTAACGGTTATTTCCTTTTTTGAATAACTAATTTTTAATCCTAATTTTTTTCGAAATATTCATAAAGAGAGTTTTTGGCTTCTTCAAGAGGTAATTCATTTACATATTTTTTTGGAATATAATCTTTATCTATTATTATTTTTTCTCCTTCTATTTCTCTTATACGAACTAATTTAAAATATTTTTCATCTTCATTTAATTCAAGTTTATCTTGAATATTTTTATCATCATGAGCAATTTTTAAGTCCATAACTATAGTTTTATTAGATATATTTGAATTTAATTCTTTAAAAGAAACTATTTTTGAAATAGGAAAATGAAATTGACTTTTATTTATTACAATTGAAGCTTTTCCTTTAGATTTAGAAATATATCCATTTTGTTCAAGTAATGAAAGAGCTTTTCTGATTGTATCTCTTGAATATCCAAAATTATTTGTTAATTCATTTTCAGAGGGCAGTTTTGAACCAACCTTATATTCTTTAGATTCAATTTTATTTACAAGATTATTATATAACTTTAAATATTTAGTGCTCATAAGTGCTTTTCAACTCCTTTTTAGTAGTTTAACAAATCAAAATAGTTTAGTCAAGATTACTTGACAATTCATTTTATTTGTGATAACATACTTTTAACATGTACGTACAAGTTGGAGGAGTTGTGAAGAAAAAAAAAATAACAGTTTATCAAATATATATAAAGTCATTTAATGATACAAGTGGAAATGGAATAGGAGATATAAAGGGAATTACAGAAAAATTAGAATATTTAAAAGAATTAGGAATAGACTACATTTGGATAACTCCTTTTTTTAAATCTCCTCAAAAAGATAATGGATATGATGTATCAAATTATTATGAAATTGATCCAATTTATGGAAATATGTTAGATTTTGAAAAGATGTCAGATAAAGCTAAAAAATTAGGAATAGGAATAATGTTAGATATGGTATTTAACCATACCTCTACAGAGCATGAATGGTTTAAAAAAGCTTTGTCAGGTGAAAAAGAATATCAAGATTACTATATTTTCAAAGATAAATCTACGAATTGGCAATCTAAATTTGGTGGAAGTGCTTGGGAGTATGTTGAAAAATTAGATAAGTATTATCTACATTTATTTGATAAAACACAAGCAGATTTAAATTGGGAAAATCCTAAAGTAAGAGAAGAATTAAAAAAGGTATTAAGGTTTTGGTTAAAAAAAGGAGTTAATGGATTTAGGTTTGATGTAGTTAATTTAATTTCTAAACCATTTGAATTTATTGATGATAATGATGGAGATGGAAGAAGATTTTATACAGATGGACCGAGAATTCATGAATATATTAAGGAGTTAAGTGAAGAAATAAGGAGTATAAATAAAGATGCAATTACTGTAGGAGAGATGAGTTCAACAAGTTTAGAACACTGCCAAAAATACTCTGGTGAAAATGAAAACGAACTTTCTATGGTTTTTAATTTTCACCATTTAAAAGTAGATTATAAAAATAATGATAAATGGCAATTAATGCCTTTTGATTTTAAAAAGTTGAAACAAATATTTAATGAATGGCAAGTTGGAATGCAAAAAGCGAGTGCTTGGAGTGCAATGTTTTGGTCTAATCATGATCAACCAAGAATAGTCTCAAGATTGGGAGATGATGTAAAATACCATGAAAAATCTGCTAAAATGTTAGCGACAGTAATACATTTATTAAGAGGAATTCCATATATTTATCAAGGTGAAGAAATAGGGATGACTAATGCAGGTTATGAAAATATATTAGATTTTAATGATGTAGAATCACATAATTACTATAATATTTTAAAAGAAAAAGGCTTAAGTTCAAAAGAAGCATTAAAAGTAATTCAAGAAAGATCAAGAGATAATGGAAGAACACCTATGCAATGGAGTGATGATGTAAATGGAGGATTTAGTATTAATACTCCATGGTTAAAAGTTGTAAAAAATTACAAAAAAATTAATGTAAAAAAACAATTAAACGATGAAAACAGTATTTTAAATTATTATAAAAAGCTAATAAAGCTTAGAAAAAAATACAATGTAATTTCTGAAGGGGAATTTGAACAATTAGATAATGGACATGATCAAATTTATTCTTTTAGAAGATATACAAGGGATGAAGAAATCATAATTATAGCAAATTTTTATAACCAAAATATTAGATATAATATAAATAAAAATTTAGAAGAATATGAATGTATTTTAAGTAATACATCAAATACTTTAATAGATAAAGAAATAAAATTAGAACCTTATGATGTTTATGTTTTGTACAAAAATAATATATAAATTAAAGGAGTTTTTATGGTAAATGAAAAATTTAGAACTGATGCCTCATCACTTATTGAACTTATAGGAGGACAAGATAATGTTTCATCAGTTACACATTGTATGACAAGACTTAGATTTGTATTAAAAGATACAGATAAAGCAAATGTTGAAGAAATTCAAAAATTAAAGTCTGTAAAAGGAGTGTTTAATAACGCAGGACAGTTTCAAGCAATTATTGGAAATGGAGTTTCAGATTTTTACAAAACTATGAATGAGTTATTTAATTTAAAAGAAGTAAGTAAAGAGGAAAGTAAAAAAGATGCAAAAAAAAATATGTCTTTTTTTGAAAGATTATTATCTGCTACATCAGAAATTTTTGTGCCACTTTTACCAGCTTTAATATGTGGAGGGTTGATATTAGGATTTAGAAATATTATTGGAGATATTAGTTTTGGAGGTAAAACTCTTATAGAGCAAAGTCAATTTTGGGCAACGACTCATAATTTCTTATGGTTAATAGGAGAAGCAATATTTCACTTTTTACCAGTAGGAATAACTTGGTCTGTTGTTAGAAAACTTGGAGGTAGTCCAATATTAGGGATAGTATTAGGAATAACTCTTGTTTCACCTCAATTAATGAATGCTTATGCTATAGGGAAAGCTACGCCTGAAGTTTGGGATTTTGGATTTATAAGTATAGATAAAGTTGGATATCAAGCGCAAGTAATACCAGCTATGCTTGCTGGATTAACTTTAGCATTTATAGAAACTAGATTAAATAAAGTAGTTCATGAATCAGTTAGAATAGTTATAGTTCCATTAATTTCATTAATAGTAACAGTGTTTTTAGCACATTCAATAATTGGACCTTTAGGAAGAACTATGGGAGATTATTTAGGGGACTTCTTTGAATTTATTTTAACAGGTAAATTTGCTATTATAGGTTCAATAATTTTTGGATTTATTTATGCACCTCTTGTAATTACAGGTTTACATCATACTACAAATGCAGTTGAGTTTGTTTTAATATCTAAAATAGGAGCAACAATGATATTTCCTTTAATTGCATTAAGTAACATGGCTCAAGCGTCAGCAGTATTTGCAATGTCTTTTGTTGATAAAGAAATAAAAGCTGTTTCTATACCAGCAACAATTTCAGCATATCTTGGAGTAACAGAACCAGCTATGTATGGAGTTAATTTAAAATATAAATATCCTATGCTTTTTGCTATGATAGGTTCTGCGACAGGAGCTGCAGTAGCAGGAATATTTGGTATTTTAGCAAATGGAGTAGGAGTTGGAGGACTTCCTGCTATCTTTACTATTAAACCACAGTACTGGCTTGCATACTTATTAGCTATGTTATGTGCAATAGTATTACCATTTGTACTAACATTTATTTATGGAAAGAAAAAAAGATAATATATAAAAGATAATATATATGCATTCTCTATTTTAAAAGAGGGTGCATATTATTGTATATTTATTGACAATAGTTAAAGTTTGTGATAATATGAATTAATAAATTTAGTAAATAGAAAGGGAGATGATATTTTTGAAGAAAATACTTAGTATTTTAATATTATCTCTTTTTTGTATACAAACATAATGTAAGTGAAAAAGGGGCTGTAATTAATAATACTAAAAATATAGCAAGGAGTCATATAGCAGGATTAATAAATGGAAATAATAATATAAAAGAAACAAGAGCAAAACTTGCACTTCTAGATGTAATACTTTCAAACCCTAATGGAATTACATTAAATGATGCAAGTTTTTTAAATATACATAATATGTCTTTAATGATTTTTAGATCAATAATTGAAGATGGAAAGGTAGAAATATAAAATAAAAATATGAAATTAAAATTAAATAGAAAACTAGAATTGTTAAAAAAAGATGAGTTTGAAATAGTTGAAATATTAAATGAAATATTAGCAGAATATAGAAAAATAG
>NZ_WOEI01000011.1 GCF_009733925.1 Streptobacillus canis
CCTTGATTTTATCTAGTTTTTAAGTGATTTAATATACTTTTTTTGTAAAAAAAAGAGATAAAATTTATATGAATTTTCATATGTTTTTTATCTCTTTTCATTAATTAGGACTTTTCAACAGCCCCTTTTTTGTAAATTTATATATAAAAATCATTAAAAAACTGGTTAAATAAGTAGTTCTTTTTTGCACATTAAATCTTGACTTTTTGATATTTTAAAGTATAATATTATTAGATAATATTGGTTAGTACCAGTGAATAAAAAAAGAGGTGAAAATATGTATTATTTAGGAATCTGTGAAAACGTATTAGCAGAAACAAATTCATTTAATACTGCAAAAGAAATCCATACTCAAACAGAAATATGGACTAAAGCAGTTGATTATTATGAAGCAAACAAAGAAAAAATTGAAGCATTTTTAGAAAAAGTAGGTAAAGATGCACAAGTAATATTTACAGGTGCTGGAACTTCAGAATATGTAGGAAACATTTTAGCTCCTATGTTAAATTCTATGCAAGAAGGAGATTTTAGATCTATAGCTACTACAGATATAGTTAATAATCCTCTTCACTATTTAAAGAAAGATAAAAAAGTTTTACTAGTATCTTTCGCTAGATCTGGAAATTCACCAGAATCAGTTGCAACAATTAACCTTGCAAACCAATTAGTTAAAGAAGTATATCACTTATTCATTACATGTAACCCTGAAGGAGAATTAGCTCAAATGGCTACTACTCCAGAATATGTAAATAATACATTAGTATTAATGATGCCTGAAGGAAGTAATGATAAAGGATTTGCAATGACTTCAAGTTTCTCAAGTATGTTAATGACAGCTATGCTTGTATTCTACAACAAAACAAGTGCTGCTAACATGAGGGAAGTTATAGCTCTTGTTGAAAAAGAAAGAGATGCTAAACTTGAAACTATCAAAGCAATTGCAAATGAAGATCAAGATAGAATTATAGTTCTTGGAGATGGTCCTTTCAAAGGATTAGCTGAAGAATTAACATTAAAAGTAATGGAACTTACAGCTGGTAAAGTTGTTGCTAAAAGTGACACTACTTTAGGATTTAGACATGGTCCTAAATCAATAATAAACAAAAATACTATAGTATTCTTATTACTATCTAGTGAAGCTCATTCAAGAAAATATGCATTAGATATTTTAACTGAAATGAAATCTGAAGATGTAGCTAACAACATTGTTACATATTCATTAAAAGACTGTGACTGTGTTAAAGAAGCAAGTAAAGTTGTAGTAAGTCCTGCAGTTGAAATCAACTTAGAAAAAGCAATATTCACTTACTTAATTTACGGACAAATGTACGCATTCTTTAAATCACAACACTTTAACTTAACTACAGATAATCCTTTCCCAAGTGGAGAAGTTAACAGAGTAGTTAAAAAATTCCAAATATATGAATTCTAGGAGGATAAATGAGCAGAGTTACATTACCTATTGAAAAAGGGTGTGAAGAATTAGTTTTAGAACTAATCAAACTTTGGGGTGCTGATGCTATTAGAAATAGTGACGGTACAAAATTAAATGAATTCTTTGAAAATCTTGACGCAAAAGTATATTCTACATACTTCCCTGCTAGAGAAGATCAAGAGTGGCCAAGAAATAATCCTGATGAAATACAACATCAAGCATTAATCTCTGAAAGATATACTGCTTTTGAAGAAACATTAGAGATAGATCCTATGGCAGGATATTATAAAGAACAATTAGAACTTGATCCAGAAACAGTTGATTATTGGCAAGTTTTTGATAGAACAACAGGTGAACTTGTTGCTAAAGAAAACTGGACTTTTGATGGTAATGTAGTAAAAATTAATAAAGTTACAAAATTCCATGAATATACAGTAAACTTTTTCTCAAAACAAGTTTGGGATACAACACATATGTACAATCATATGACTAATAACTGGACTACAGATAAGTCTATTCCATATGATGTAGTTTTTGAAAAAACTAGAGAACATATGTACAAACATTTAAGAGAATGGTGTGAAAGAAATACTAATATTAATGTTGTTAGATTTACAACTTTCTTCTATCACTTTACTATTATGTATAACCAACATGCTATGCAAAAATTTGGAGATTGGTTCGGGTATTCTGCATCAGTTTCACCAAAAATGTTTGAAAAATTTAAAGAAGAAAAAGGTTATGAAATTACACTTGAAGATATCATAGATAAAGGATATTACAATAACCAATTTAGAAATCCAAGCAAAGTATTCCTAGATTATATAGACTTCATGCAAAGATTTGTTTCTACTATAGCTAAAGTATGTGTAGATATAGTTCATGAATATGGTAAAGAGGCAATAATGTTTGTTGGAGATAACTGGGTTGGAACTGAGCCATTTGGTCCATACTTTAAAGATATGGGACTTGACGGTGTTGCAGGATCAGCTGAATGTGGTGTAGATATACGTATGGTAGCTGATATGGAAAATATCAGAATAAAAGAAATTAGATTCCTTCCATACTTATTCCCAGATACTTTCTATGAAGGAAATACTCCTCACTTAGAATGGGAATACAATTGGATGAGATCAAGAAGAGCTATTTTAACTAAAAAAGTTGATAGAATGGGATTCGGAGGTTATTTATCTCTTGCAGCTAAATTCCCTGAATTTGTTGATGGTGTAACAAGATCAACTAATGAATTTAGAGAAATACATGATAAAACACCTAATGAAGAATGTATTAAACCTAACTACAAAGTTGGTATATTAAATTCTTGGGGTAAAATCAAATCATGGCAAGCTAACAGAACTGGACATGCTTCAGGAGTTAAAGAAAATGTTTCTTACATAGGTGTACTTGAAGCATTATCTGGATTACCATACAACTTAGAATTTATTAATTTTGAAGATATTAAAAACCCTGAAAAATTAAATGAATTCAAAGTAATCATCAACGTTGGAGAAGCTAATACTTCTTTCTCTGGTGGAGACAAATGGAAAGATCAAGAAGTTCTTAGTGCAATAAGAGAATTTGTTGCAAAAGGAAATAGTTTTATTGGAGTTGGAGATCCATCTGCAACATGCGGAAATGGTACATATTTCCAATTACAAGACGTACTTGGAGTTGACAAAGAAGTTGGAAACACATTACAATTTTCAAGATATATGAAAGAAATTGATAAAAAACATCTTGCTTTTAATGAAATTCAAGGTACAATTAATGTAGGTAATAGACATAAATATATATACTCAACTAATGAGAACTTAGAAATATTACAACTTAACAAAGAATTTGGTGTTGAAGCTAGTATCAATTCTTATGGTAAAGGTAAAGGAGTTTACTTACAAGGTTTACCTTACAGCATAGAAAATACTCGTTTCTTATACAATATCTTAAGATATGTAACTAATGACCTTGATAAGAAATATGTAAGTGACAACATTTACGTTGAAGCATATGAATTTATGAATTACATAGCTGTTGTTAACAATAGCGCAGAAAAAGTTCAAACTAATATAACAGGGTTAGGCAATGTTGAATTAGAAAAATATGAACTAAAATGGATAATGAAATAAACAAAAATATTTAGGAGGAACAATCATGAAAAAATTCTTTAAATTAGCACTTGCTGCTTTTTTAACAATTTTTACAGTAGCTTCTTGTGGAGCTAAAGCTGAAGAAAAACCTGCGGAAGGAGAAAAAGTTACTTTAAAATTCGCTGCAATCGAAAGTGCTTATGGTGATCAAATGTGGCCAGCAATAATCGAAGCATACAAACAAGTTAACCCAAATGTTGAAATCGAATTAACTCAATCTAAAGACATCGAATCAACATTACCTGGATTATTCCAAGCTGAAGACTATCCAGATGTAGTTATGTTAGCTTTAAGTAGAAAAGCAGGAATACCTGAAAACTTCGTTAAAGAAAAAGCATTAGCTGATTTAACATCAGTTCTTGATATGACAGTACCTGGTGAAACTGGAACTGTTAGATCTAAATTAACAGATGGTGCAGTAGGAAACAACCAAACTGACCCTTACTTAGATGGAAAAACTTATTTAATGCCTATGTTTAACTCTCCAACTGGATTATTCTTCAACAAAGGATTATTCGAAGAAAAAGGATGGGCAGTGCCTACAACTTGGGATGAAATGTTAGCTCTTGCTGAAACAGCTAAAGCTGAAGGAATTTCATTATTAACTTACCCAACTACAGGATACTTAGATTCATTCTTACCACCAATCTTAGCAGCTAAAGGTGGAACTGAATTCTTAAACAAAGCAATGAGCTTTGAAGAAGGTGTATGGAACTCTGCTGAAATGACAGATGTATTCAAATTATTAGGGCAAGTTGCTCAATATGTTCACCCAACTACAGTTGCAAATGCTAACGGTGAAGGATTTACTAAAAACCAACAATTAGTTATTGATAACCAAGCTTTATTCATGCCTAATGGTACATGGATAGTTGGAGAAATGGCTGCAACAACTCCTGAAGGATTCAAATGGGGAATGACAGCTTATCCAGCATTCGAAAAAGATGGAAAACAATATGCATTAAACTTCTTTGAACACATTTGGGTTCCTGCAGCAGCTAAAAACGTTGACGCAGCTAAAGAATTTATCGCATTCTTATATTCAGATATAGCAGCTAAAATCTTTGCTGAAAAAGGTGCAGTACAACCAATTACTAACTTCCCATTCGATATGCTAAGTGCTGAAAACCAAGTATTCTACGAAGCATTCAAAAATGGAGCTAACCCTCTAGCAGGTGGATTTGCTGCAACTACTCCAGTTGAAGGTGTAGATGTTAAAGGAACTGTTTACGATACAATTAACTCTGTAGTAAATGGAACTAAGACTGTTGAAGAGTGGCAAGCAGATGTAGTTAAAATGGCTGACACTTTAAGACCTAATGTAATTAAATAATTAAACAATAAATCTTATATTACAGAGGGCTTATGCTCTCTGTAATATTTTATAAAGGAGAAGCAAATGAAAAAAGGTAAAAATTATTCAAGAAACTTATTTATATTCTTTTCATTAGCTCCTGCTATGATCTTATATATTATGTTTAGAATTATTCCTACATTACAAGTATTTAGAATGTCTTTATTTAGAACTAGTGCATTATCTAGAAATCCACAATTTGTTGGATTAAAGAATTTCTCTATTTTATTTAATGATCCTAAGTTCATTAAAACATTCCAAAATACTATTTTATTAATAGTTGTTGTTACAATAGTTACACTTGCAGTTGCAGTTATTTTCGCTGCTATACTTGCAACAGAGAAAATTAAAGGCGCAAATCTATTTAGGATAATTTTCTACATTCCTAATATATTATCTATAGTAGTAGTATCAGGAATATTTGCAGCTATATATGATCCAGGACGTGGTTTAATAGATAGTATATTAATAATGTTCAGGATTAAGCCTCCTCAGTTTGGATGGCTTGGTGACCAAAGTATAGTAATTTACTCTATAGCTTTTGCATTAATTTGGCAAGCGATTGGTTACTACATGGTTATGTACATGGCAGCAATGTCAGCAATACCTGAAAGCCTTTATGAGGCAGCCGATATAGATGGTGCA
This sequence comes from Streptobacillus canis, assembly GCF_009733925.1. Lineage (NCBI taxonomy): Bacteria > Fusobacteriati > Fusobacteriota > Fusobacteriia > Fusobacteriales > Leptotrichiaceae > Streptobacillus > Streptobacillus canis. The sequence continues at coordinate 5,579 of NZ_WOEI01000011.1, forward strand.
GGTAAAATCACTAAATTCTTTAGTATTACTTTACCACTAGTTTGGCTAAATATTAGAGCTACTTTAGCATTTTTTATAATCAGTACAATAAACTTAAGTTTCCTATTAGTAGTACCTCTAACAGGTGGAGGGCCAGATGGAGCAACAGAAGTATTCTTAAGCTACATGTACTCTCAAGCATATACTAACCAAAGTTATGGATATGGTATGGCTATAGGGGTTGTAGTATTCTTATTCTCATTTGCACTATCAGGAATTATTAACGTAGTAACTAATAGAGAAATATTACAATATTAAGGAGGCATCACGTGAAAAAGAAAAAAGGTATGAGTGCTGAAGCACTATATAAGCTATTCATTTATGTAGCATTAGTTACTTTTGCTATATCAATAATTGTTCCAGTATCATGGGTATTTATAGCCTCTTTAAAACAAAATTCAGAATTTGTAGGATCACCTTGGACTATGCCTAAAGGTTTCTATTATCAAAACTTTATTGATGCCTTTGTAAATGCAAAAATGGGTGATTACCTATTAAACTCTATTTATGTTACAGCATTAGCATTAATACTATTAATAGTAGTTGCACTACCAGCTTCATATGTTCTAGCTAGATTTGATTTCAAAGGTAGAGCATTCTGGAATACTTTCATGAAAGCTGGATTATTCATCAACGTTAACTATATAGTTATACCTATATTTTTAATGTTACTTGATGGAGATAAATTCTTAAGAAGAAACGCTATCATCAAAAAAGCCTTTTTCTTAGACAACATGACAGTACTTGCAATAATATATATGTCTACTGCACTTCCATTTACTATATATCTATTATCTAACTTCTTCCAGTCTATATCTAAGACTTATGAAGAAGCTGCATATATAGATGGTGCAGGACATTTCACTACTATGGTTAAGGTTATGGCACCTATGGCAAGACCAAGTATAATTACAGTAATATTATTCAACTTCTTAGCATTCTGGAATGAATATATTATAGCTTTAACTTTATTACCTGGTCCTCAAAAAACATTACCCGTAGGTCTTATGACATTAATGGCAGCAAGTAGAGGAGCTGCAAACTATGGTAGACTATATGCAGGTATGGTTATAGTAATGTTACCTACATTAATACTATATATTATAGTTCAACAAAAACTTACAGAAGGTATGACTGCCGGAGGAAGTAAAGAATAGGAGATTTTATGAATAAATATTTAAAACCACTACTTTATTTAATACTATTCATCTTTTTTTTAAAACTAATAGTTAACGGGCAAAAAAATGTTACCCTTCAAGATTTAGGTAAAATGCTTGTTGGATTATTTGGATTAATTGGTCTTTTATGGGCATATAATAGAGGTCAACAATGAAAAAGAAAAATGTAGTTTTAATTGTAGTTGATCAATTAAGATACGATAGTTTAGGAATAAACGGAAATAATATAGTTTCTACCCCTCATCTAGATTTTCTAGCTAATGAGGGGTATAACTTTACTAACGCATATACTGCTACTCCGTCTTGTGTACCTGCAAGAGCTTCATTACTTACAGGATTAAAACCTGAAAACCATAGACATGTTGGTTATGAAGATGGAATAGAATTTGATTATCCTAAGACTATAGCAACTGAATTTGCAAGTCATGGATATTATTGTAAATGTATAGGAAAAATGCATGTATATCCAGCAAGAAAAACTTGTGGTTTCCACCATATAGAATTACATGATGGATATTTACATGAAAATAGGAAATATGATAAATCATATATTTCTCAATACACTCAAACTGATGATTATTTAGATTGGATCAAAGAAAAACTAGGAAATGATGTTGATTTAATAGACCTTGGGCTTGATTGTAACTCTTGGGTTGCAAGACCTTGGCAATATGAAGAAAAATATCATCCAACAAATTGGGTAGTTACGAGAGGACTAGACTTCTTAAGAAAAAGAGATACAACTATGCCATTTTTCTTAAAACTATCTTTCGTTAGACCTCATTCACCTTTAGATCCACCAAAATATTACTTTGATATGTATGCAAATAGTGATATTCCTACTCCTCCTAAAGGAGATTGGATAGAAAAGCTTGGATTAACTGAAGCAACTAAAAATATTTATGCTAAAAAAGGTATATTAAAAGATGAAGAATTAAGAAGAGCAACTGCTGCATATTACGGATTAATAACTCATATTGATCATCAAATAGGAAGATTTTTAATAGGACTTGAAGAACATAATTTACTTGATGATACTATCATTGCATTTGTATCAGATCATGGCGATGAAATGGGAGATCATAACCTACTTAGAAAGGGTTATCCATATCAAGGAAGTACTCATATTCCTCTATTTATATATGATAGAGATATTAATAAATCTAAAGAAATAGATGACATAATTGAACTTAGAGATATCTTCCCTACTCTTATTGAACTTGCTACAGAAAATGAAACTCAAGGTATAGATGGTAAATCTATAGTTAAAACTATTAAAAATGATGAGCCTATACATGAATACATACATGGTGAACATGCATTAGATGACTATTCTAGTCAGTTCATTATTACTAAAGATTGGAAGTATATATGGTATAGTAAAAGTGGTATAGAACAATTATTTAATATATCAAATGATGAAAATGAATTAAAAGATCTAATTAATGAGAATAAAGAAGTGGCTAATAAATTAAGAGATTATCTTATACAGGCCCTAAAAGATAGGGAAGAAGGTTATGTACAAGATAATAAGTTGATTAAAGGAATAAAAGCAAAAACAACACTAGATAAAAAGCAGAGATAATTCTCTGCTTTCTCTTTTATATATCTAAACTATCTTCATTTAATAAAAAGTCAAATAGACTCATAGTAATTATTCCATAATCATTTATATATGTTTCCACAACATCTTTTACTATGATAATCTTTTTGAATGAATCATTAATATTTTTTAGAGATGCACTTTCTTGCTCTATTTTCTCTAAATTAGGCATAGAATATGCTGATTGAATATATATTTTCTTATCTCCTAATGTTGCTATAAAATCAACCTCTAAATATTTTTTCTTATACTTTTCCCCTTCATAATATCTTTTTTCTACAACACCAACATCTACTAAATAACCTCTTAATCTTAGTTCGTTATATATTACATTTTCCATCAAATGTGTTTGCTCAAATTGTCTAAAATTTAGCCTTGCATTTCTTAATCCTAAATCTTCAAAATAGTATTTTAAAGGGGTTCCTATATATTTTCTTCCTTTAACATCATATCTATTTACTGCAGTAATTAAAAATGCATTTTGTAAATATTCGATATACGTTCCTATAGTTAAATTTGAAATTTTAGAATTAATAACACTTCTAAAAGTTGCTTCTATTTTACTCGGATTTGTAAGTGTTCCAATATTAGAAGCTAATATATTAATTAAATCATTTAACTCTTCTTTTCTTTCTATTCTATGTCTTTCATATATATCCTTAATATATGTTTCTTGAAATAAGGAAATAAGGTAATTCATTTTTTCTTCTTTAGTTTCCATTCTAAGAACTAAAGGAAGTCCTCCATAATTTAAATATTCACTAAAACCTTGGTACATATCTTTAGGATATACTGACATAAATTCTTTAAAACTTAATGGATATATATGTAATCTATCTCCACGTCCTCTAAATTTAGTTAATATATCATGTGAAAGAAACATAGAATTACTTCCTGTAACATATATATCTAAATTATCTTTATGTAATAAAGAATTTAAAACATCTTCAAAATCCTCTAACATTTGTATTTCATCTATTAATATATATGTCTTTCCATCTTTAGATATATTAGAATATATATATTCTAATATTTTTCCCGGTTTTCTATATTCTTTATTTTCAAAAAGATCTAATTGAATTGATATAATATTACTATCTTCCACTCCTATGCTCTTTAAATATTTTTTAAAAATCTTAAATAGAAAATATGATTTACCACTTCTTCTAATTCCAGTAATTACTTTAATCAACCCATTATCCATTTTCCTAATTAATCTATTTAAATATATGTCTCTTTCTATATGCATAATTTCACCCCATTTAAAATTTTGGGTATATCTACCCTTATTTTTTAATATTATACCATGAAATAACTTTATTTCAAAATAACAAATATTATTTTATTAAAAAATAAGGGTATTTCTACCCTTATTTTTTAAAGTATTACCAACTATATCCTAAACCTAATTTAAATGAATAATCTGAATATGATTTCCTATTTAAATTTAATCCAAAGTTAGTCGATATTAATATGTTCTTTGTAGGTTTACCATCTAAACCTATTTTAAATTTAGTTCTTAATACATCTGTATAAGTATTATCTAAACTTACTTCATTTTCTTTTAAGTTGATCTTAGATAAATTTACACCTAAATCTGCTTCAACATATGCATCTACATATTTATGTTTCAATTTAATTCCTGTATTATATCTTGCATAAAACGGTGAACTATTTTCTACTTTTACCTTCATATTATCTTTAATTATTGGATTAATTACATAACCTAAATTATTTAGATATTGTAACTCTATATCTTTAGTTAATTTAAATACTGGGCTTATCGATACATCTAAACTATGTTTAATCATATGTATATTGCCTTTTTCAGTTGTATCTAAAACATTAATATATCCTATCTTAGTTTCTCCACTAAACATTCCATACTTAATCCCAAATTTAGGAAGTATTTCTGTAATTAAGAAATTAGAATTTACTTCATTTTCCTCTAACTTGGTTGATACATTTGAATACATTGTTTTAAAATCTACTCCAGATAATATTTCTAAATCTTTGATTTTATTTACTACTTCAATATCTAATTTTACTCCATTACTTAAAAGACTATTTTGATATTTTTTGTTTTCTTGACTATTTACTTCATTATCTTTTTTATTATAATTTATAAATGAAGCATAAACACCATTTTTAAATATTGATACATCACTATTTGTTGCTAAAAGATTTAATTCATTTAAGAAATATAGTCTACTAACTGCTTTTTCACTTATTATCTTAGTTAGTATAGCCTGCATCTCTTTTTTTGTTACTTTATATTTGAAAAGATTTGATAGATTATCAGCATTTACTAAATTAATTTTTCCTGGTAAAGTTCCAATTAATACATCTTTATCTTTATTTATATCATTTCCTAGAGTAACCTTAACATTAACAACGTCTACATTTTCAATATTTAATAAATTTTCTTTATTATTTAATACTAGATCTATTAATGAACTTGAACTACCTAAATAATTTCCTATATTTATTATATTATCCTCAGATTTAATTATTCCACTATTATTAACACTCTTTAAACTTACATCTGCTAAAATTTCTGCTTCAGTATTTTCTTTTAAAATAATATTAGTATTTTCTAATTCATCTTCTCTAACTATTAATTTTCCACTATTTATTTCTAAATCTTTAATTGTATTTTCACTATTAGTAAATTCTATATCTCCATTCCCACTTTTAACTACTTTAATATCCCCAGTAATTAAGTTATTTACTAAAATATTCTCTTCTACTAATAGATTTAATTTAGATTCATTATTTCCACTATTAATTATTTTTCCACTATCTTCATTATCTTTATGTAATCTTAAATTTAATTCTGTTGCACTAACATCTAAAATTCCACCATCTTTAATTAAGAAGCTATTATTATTACCTAATTCCTCTTTATTATCTATTTTTAATGTAATACTACCTTGATTTTTATCTTCTCTATTTCCTATTATTGTAATATTTCCAATATATGTAGGATTAATAGAATTAATATCTATTACTCCACTGTCGCTATACTGTGCATCTACTATAATATTTTTAGATATTAAATTATTATTTAAAATTAAAGTTCCTCTACCAGACAATTTATATTCATCTTTAACTTCTATATTATCTAGACTTAAACTAGTATTTTTTTTAGCACCTACATACATCGTGTTTTCTATATTTTTTTCATTTTCTAATTCTAATACTCCAAGTGAACCTTCTTTAATATATTTCTTATCTTTATATTCACCAAAAGCACCATAATTTAAATTAATTACTTTAGGTTCATCTATTTCTTGATTATTATCTTCAATTATATTTACCTTACTACCCTTATATATATTAATGGTTTTATCTTTTCTTAAAAGTCCTTTACCTTTTAAATTAATTATTCCACCATCTCCTCCAAGGTTAATTATATTTATTTCCTCAGGTATTTTAATATTTTCATTTCCTATAGTAATTTCTTTACTACTTCCAAGATAAAGATTAGGATAATTTTTATATTTAACATCTAAATTAGTTACATTCTCCCCTAAACTTAATATACCCGTAGAACTTTTATCAATTCTATCTAATAGGTTTGGAAAATCAATATTTTTATCTACTTCTAAAATACTATCTTCAGAAATTTTTGTAATTGTATTACCTAAACTAGTTTTTTCTGCTACCTTAACTTTTCCTTCATTAATTACAAAAGTTCCAGTATTAATATTATCTATACTACTTATTTCAAGTAAACCTTTACCTGTTTTAGTCGCTTTAACATTTCCTGCTATCTTAGAATTTATTACTACTTTATTATTATTTTCAATATTTAATTTAAAATTTTCAATAGTACTTGTTTCTGAAAAATTTATATTTCCTTTTAATATAGTTTTATTTATCTCTTCTTCAGTTTTTGAATTTTCAAAATCTAAATTTTCTCCTTTATCTTTCACTTCTCCTTCTAATATTAATTCAATTTTTGAATCAGGAGATAAATTTATATTAGAATCTACCTCAATAGCTCTTTTAAATTCTAATATACTTCCACCTTTAACATTTATTTCCTTGGATTTAAAAGAACTTCTCTCAAATTCATTTAATAAAATATCATTATATGCTCCAACAATAATATTGTCTCCAGTAAAGATTACTTTCCCATCTTCAATATCAAATTTTCCTTTTATATCACTTTTTCCTCTTAATTCCCAAGCAATATTATTTGATGGTTTATATTTTAGATTTATATTGCCAATAAATGAACCCAAATATGTTCTATTTTCGTCTCCTTTAAAATTTAATTCAAAATTAGAAAATTTTTCTGAAGTATTTTTTATTTCAGCATCTCTATCAATATGATAAATATCTTCAAATTTTAAACTATTTCCATTTAAATCTAATTTTCCTCCTCTTAATCCAAAATATATATTATTTGCATTAAGTTGATTTTCAGACATAAGTTTTACAATAGCTCCCTTTGCAACTCTTATGTTCTTTGCAGCATATCCTCCAGTATTATTTAATAATAAAGTTCCCTCTCCTATATTTATATCTCCTTCATTATTTCCTAATGAATTAACATACAGGGTTCCTTTTCCTATTTTTCTAACTATATTTCCTTTATTAATTTTAAGTTTATACGTTAAAGTTTTATCTTCATCAATTACATAGCCTGCCGTTTTTAAATCAGCAATTCCATCTATTCTTGTATTTTCTTTAAACTCAAGTCTTGCTTCATTTATATTTGTATTACTCAAAACTTGTATAACTAAATTTGGAACATTAAATATTTGATTTTTTAAATTATAAAAATCCGATTCCTCATTTCTTTTTGTTATATTAGCATTAAAAACTTCTTTTCCATTTATTAAAAGTTTATTAGATTTAAATTCTGCACTATACGCATCATCAATTTCGTTACTTTGTGTCTTTAATTTTAAATCTCTATATTTATCTATATCACTTCTTAAAATAGAGACTACATCCCATCCTCTATTTTCTAAAGCTCCATTTCCTGCGCTATTATTAGCTAAAAATAACCATTTTTTATTCTCTTTATCCCACCAAAATAGAGGAGAACCACTATCACCATTATTAGTTCCAATATCCATAGCAGTCTTAGGTGTTTTATCTAATCTTATATTTACCCTTTTTTCATCTAGACCATTATAAAATTTAGTTATTCTATTTAATCCTCCACTATATGTTCTATTTAATTTTGAACTTGTTCCATCTTCAAAACTTACAGTTCTTTCTCCTCTACCCATTCTTGCGACTAAATCATTTTCTGAAACTCTTGATAAATCATACAAAACTTCATTAGTTGTAGCGTCATGTAAAACTCTATCTAATCTAACTAAAGCCCAATCTGTTCCTATTGAAGTATATTGATTTCCTATTGCAGTTTCACTAAATTTCTTCAATTCATTTATCTTTAAATTATACTCTTCATAATTTAAAGTATCTTTATCTCTAAATCTAGAAACTACCTTTTTATTTCCATTATATAAATTAACATCTTTTCTAATATGCCTACTTAGAAATTCGTATCCAAATCTAAGATTACCTATATGCTTAACACCAGATAAAATTTGTGGATCATCTAAAAAAGAATAACTTCCTTCTGTATTAACACCATCAAAGTTTGGAACAACTTCTAATGTTCCACTCTTACTTCCATCTTTTTTATATACATTTACGTTCGTATTCCCAAGTTTAAATTTTCCATTATTCATAGCAAATGATTCATAATCTTCAGCTGTAATATCATATCTAAGTGCTCCCGAAAAAGAAGAAAAACTCGTTATTAATAGTATAAATAATAATTTTCTATTCATAAAACTCCATTCTATAATTTTATTATACATATATTTTACTCCATTTTAGCAAAAAAAGAAAGGAAGAACATTTGTTCTTCCCTATATATTTTTCTATTATTTTCCTAATTTTAATCTCCAGTCAGTAGCTGTTTTATTTAATACTTCATCAAGTGATGTAATTTTTTCTTTACCTTCAGTTTGTAACCATTTTTGACCTGTTTCTCTTCCATCTAAGCTATATGGTTTAATTGCATCTGCCCAAGTAGCTCTTCCACATAATACACCATTAAATGTAGAACCAGCTTCTTTAGCTAATTCTAATGATTTTTTGAATAAGTCCATGCTTACTCCACCTGATAAGAAGATGAATGGTAATTCAGTAGCTTCAGCTTGTTCTTTATAGAATGCTTTAGCTTCTTCTTTAGTGTATACCCATTCTTCACCATATCCTTCAACATAGTTCATATCTACAGGTATTTCCATTTTTAATACTGTTACGTTATATCTTTCTTTTGAAAATTCTTTCATCATTTCTATTACTTTGTGAGGTCTAACTTTTGCATATTCTTTTCCAGTTCTTCCTTCTTCATCATAAGAAACTAATTCTAAGTAGAAAGGAATATCTTCACCTAAACATTCAGATCCTAATCTTTCAACAAAGATGTGTTTAGATTCGTTGATAGCTTTATCATCATCTACATCATAGTATAGTAAGAATTTGATGGCATCTGCACCTTGTTCTTTTAATCTTTTTACTGACCATTCTTCTAAAATGTCTGGTAATCTTCCTTTTTTAGTAGCATCATATCCTGTTTTTTCGTATGCTAATAATAATCCTGCATCAGTAGCTCTTACTTTAGATGCTGGTAAACCAAATTCTGGGTCTAATAATATAGAAGATGCATATTTAGTTAATTCTGAAGAAACTAAACATTTGAAATCTTCAATTTTTTCAGTAGTTGCATCTGAATAAGCCCCTATCATTTTTTTAATAGATCCTCTTTGGTCTATTGCTAAAGCACCTATGATTCCTTCTTTGTTAGAAAGTCTTTCCATAGCTGCATAAACATTTTTAGAAATTTTTCTCATAACGTGAAATCCACCTTTCAAAATTTATATATATAATTATTATACTACATTTATGTGAATTTTTCCACATTTTTTTATATAAATATATTGACTTGAAAAAAAAGGGGTTTAGTGCTATAATTATCTTGTAAAATCATATTTTTTTAAGGAGAAAAACATGGCAAAGAAAACTTTAAAAGATTTAGAAGTAAAAGGAAAAAAAGTATTAGTACGTGTTGATTTCAACGTACCTATTAAAGAAGGAGTTATCAAAGATGATAATAGAATTAAAGCTGCATTACCTACTTTAAACTACGTTTTAGAAAACGGTGGAAAAGTAATAGCTTTCTCTCACTTAGGAAGAATTAAAGCTGAAGAAGATAAAGCTGCAAAATCTCTTGCACCAGTTGCTAAAAGATTAGAAGAATTATTAGGTAAACCAGTTAAATTCGTACCTGCTACAAGAGGTGCTGAGCTTGAAGCAGCAGTTGCTGAACTTAAAGAAGGAGAAATCCTAATGTTCGAAAACACTCGTTTTGAAGATGTTGAAAACGGAGAAGTTGTTAAAAAAGAATCTAAAAACAATGCTGAACTTGGTAAATACTGGGCTTCACTTGGAGATGTATTCGTAAACGACGCATTCGGAACAGCTCATAGAGCACATGCTTCAAACGTTGGAATTTCATCTAACATAGCTGATTCAGCTGCTGGATTCTTAATGCAAAAAGAAATAGAATTCATCGGTGGAGCAGTTGATGAACCAAAAAGACCATTTGTTGCTATCTTAGGAGGAGCTAAAGTTAGTGATAAAATTGGTGTAATTGAAAACTTATTAGACAAAGCTGATAAAGTAATTATCGGTGGAGGAATGATGTTTACATTCTTAAAAGCATTAGGAAAAAATACAGGTAAATCATTATTAGAAGAAGATAAAGTTGAACTTGCTAAACAATTAATAGAAAAAGCTGGAAACAAATTAATCTTACCTATAGATACAGTAGTTGCTAAAGAATTTAACAACGATGTTGAACACCACGTAGTATCTGTTGACGAAGTTAAAGATGATGAAATGGGATTAGATATAGGGCCAGCTTCAATAGAATTATTCGCTAAAGAATTAGAAGGAGCTAAAACTGTAGTATGGAACGGACCTATGGGAGTATTCGAAATGCCTAACTATGCTAAAGGAACTATAGGTGTATGTGAAGCTATAGCAAACTTAGCTGATGCAATCACAGTAATAGGTGGAGGAGATTCTGCTGCAGCTGCTATCCAACTTGGATATGCTGAAAGATTCTCTCACATTTCAACTGGTGGAGGAGCTTCTCTTGAATACTTAGAAGGTAAAGTTTTACCAGGAGTAGACGCAATCGCTGAAAAAAAATGTTGTTGTTCTCATTAATATAAATGCACCTTCGGGTGCATTTTTTTTAGCCATGAAAAATATGATAAACAAATTTCACTAAAGGAAGCGAGGAGATAAAATGAAATCAGGATTTATATCAATAGTTGGAAGACCTAATGTAGGAAAATCAACTTTGATTAATAAATTAATAGAAGAAAAGGTAGCCATAGTTTCAGATAAAGCTGGAACAACTCGTGATCAAATTAGAGGAATAGTTAATAAGGGAGAAAATCAATTCATATTTATAGATACACCAGGTATACATAAACCTAAACATTTACTTGGAGAATATATGACTAATCTTGCCATAGAAACTCTAAATGAATGTGATTTAATACTATTCTTACTTGATGGAACTAAAGAAATTAGTACAGGAGATATGTTTGTTAATGAAAATATTAAAAACTCTAAAACTCCTACTTATGTTATAGTAAACAAAATAGATCAAATGAGTGATGAAGATTTAAATAACAAGATGGAAGAAATCAAAGAAAAATTAGGTGATTTTGAAGGAATCATAACTATGTCAGCAAGTTATGGCATTGGTGTTCATAAAATATTTGACGTTTGTGAAAAATATCTTTCTAATGATATTTGGTTCTACCCTGAAGATTATTATACTGACATATCAGTAAATAAAATAGTTATAGAAACTATTAGAGAGAAAATCCTACAAAAAACTAAAGATGAAATACCACATTCAGTAGCACTTGAAATAATTAATATAGAGTCTACTGAAGATAAAAGAAGATATGACATTAATATCTATGTAGAAAGAGATAGTCAAAAAGGTATAATTATTGGAAATGGTGGTAGATTACTAAAAGAAATAGGAATAGAATCTAGACGTGAAATAGAAGCATTAACTGATTTAAAAATTACCCTAAAACTATGGGTTAAAGTAAGTAAAAAATGGAGAAAAAATGAAAAAATGCTTAATGAACTAGGATATGATATTAAAAAATTTAAAAGGAGATAAGAATGCTTGGAGCAATAATAGGTGATATAATTGGTTCACCATATGAATTTGATCAAAATAATATTAAAACTACTATTTTCCCTTTATTTTCAGAAAAATCTTGCTTTACTGATGATACAGTAATGTCTATTGCAGTTGCAGATGGTTTAATTGCTGGATATGGAAATGAAGAATTAACAGAAAAGGAAATAATTAAAGCCATGAAAAAATGGGCAAAAGAATATCCTAATGCAGGATATGGCTTAAGGTTTTCTCAATGGGTATTAAGCGATGAATCTACTCCATATAATTCATTTGGAAATGGTTCTGCTATGAGAGTTTCTGCATGTGCTTGGTTATATAATAATCTTAGAGATGTTGAAAAATATGCTGAAATCTCTGCAAGAATTACCCACAACCACCCTGAGGGTATTAAAGGAGCTAAGGCTACTGCGGCAGCTATATTCTTAGCTAGAATGGGGGCTACTAAAGAATATATAAAAAACTATATTATCGACACATATGAATATATATTTAAACCTTGTGATGAAATACGTCCAGACTATCATCATGTAGAAAGCTGTCAAGAAACAGTACCTGAAGCTTTTGCAGCATTTTTTGAAGGAAATAGTTTTGAAGAAGTAATAAGACTTGCAATCTCTCTTGGTGGAGACAGTGATACTCTTGCAGCTATTGCAGGATCTATTGCTGAAGCTTATTATGGCATAGATGAAAGTTTATCAAGTGAGGCTTTCAAATATCTTGATGAAAATACTGTAGGTTTCTTAACTTACTATTATGAAGCTCTATCAGGTTTAAGAGCTGAAAAGATTGCAGCTATGAATAAAATAATGGAATATAAGCCATTTTTTGATAAAAGAGAAATAGTTAGATGGTTACCTACTAACAATAGAAAAACTCCAGAATTTTTTGCAGATTATGGACAAGAAGTTAATGATTTAATTAAATTAATGAACACTCCTAACTTTGCAGATTTTGGTTATCAAAAAACTATTAAAAGACTTAAAATTAATTCATTTAAAGAAGCTATACCTACTGCAAATATGCTAGGTTTAAGAGCAATGCTTACAAGTATAATAAGACGTGAAAGATTTGGCGTTGGTACTATAAGTAGAGCTATAGCTGACGGATTAGTATCTGAAATACTAGAAAGATATCAAGAAATTGTAAATAATGTGAACATATAAAAATCCACCTTTCGGTGGATTTTTTATTACCATGTATAACTTAATCCTACTTGTAAATATGGTGTTGTTGAATTATATTTTTGGCTATTTGTATCTGGTTCAATTTTAAATTCATTTTCAAATCCCACAGTTCCATTTATATTTAAACCTTTTAATATTTTGTAATCTACTCTTACACTAGTATTTAATTTAGTTTCAGTTTTTTGACTATCTAATACAAAACTTGGTATTACTAATAAATCTTTCGCTGCTTTAACTTCTACTTTATTATCTGATTTAAATCTTAATTCTGCACTTGGATCATAAGATGAATTTACTACAATGATTTTATTAATCATAATTCCTAATTCATTATCTGTAATTAATTTAACTTTAGGGTTAATAGTATAGTCTACTTTTCCTCCTAATCTTATATCAGAATTAACTCTAGTTTTCTTAAGTTTTTTACTATCAAATAAGTACTCATTTCCAACTTCTACATTTACTCCTGCTTTTCCAGTTAATTTAAGATCTTTATTTACATTGTGAGAAACATAAACTTCTCCATCTACTATATTCATATCTCCAGTAAATATATCACGTATTTGAACTTTTGGTGTAAATACATGTTTGTATTCTACATGTCCTCCTACAGTCACAGGATTAATTTTACCTTCGTTAGCATATTTTACTCTAACTGCTGGTCCATATTTTCCACCAAATTCATATGCTACTCCTACATTACCATATTTTTTAAAGTCTGCCTTCGCATTAATTTCTGTACTTTCTACATCAAAATATACTCCATTTGCTGTTCCTTTATATCCATAACCTAATTTAGCTCCTAATGTAACAAATTCATATACATCAGTTTTTACTGCTAAATCATGCTTAACCATTGTGTTTTTAATATCAGTTTTATATCCTGCAGATATTTCATTTGAAACAGTTAAATTAGTTTCTACTTCTCCTCCAAATGGTTTTGCATTGTTAAAGTCAAATACCTTATCACTAGCCATTGCTGCAAGTGGTAACATTGACGTTAATAATATAACTTTTTTCATATTTATTTTCTCCTTTTTATTATTCCTTTTTGAGATATAGCTAATTATATCACAGCAAATATCTTAATTCAACATGACTAAGGACTTTCAAATACTTATCATATAAATGAAAAACTTTTATACTCAAAAAAAATATTTGATGTATAATAAAGTTAGATACCAAACAAAAAAGAGAACTATCATGAAAAAACTTTTCTTTTCACTTCTTTTAGTATTAGTATTTTTTACTTTTACTAAAGAGGTTAAAGTCGTATTATTAGAATCATCTGATATTCATGGAAGACTATTTTCATATAAATATGCAATAGATGAACAAAAATCAAACAATGGATTAACAAGAATTGCTACACTTGTCAAACAACAAAGAGCAGAAAATGAAAATGTAAGAGGATATAACTATGATATGTTCGCTGGAGTAAACTACAAAGTAGACATAACTAAACCAGATGGAGAAAAAATAGTTGATGCAACTATTAATGGTAAACCTATAGATCCTAAGACTACATACAAATTAGCAGTAAATAACTATAAATTTGGAACTATTTCTACTTTAGGTTTAGTAACTGAAGCAGATAAATATTATGATTAAAGCTTAGAAACTGCAGGAGCAATGAGAGATTTAATCATTAAATATGTTACTGAAAAACAAAATGGAGTAGTTACTCCTAAATTAGATGGAAACTGGGAAATCATTAACTATGACTTCAACAATCCATTACTTGAAAAATTAGCTGAAAAAATTAAAGATGGAAGAACATTAAACGTTAAATCAATAAAAATTGATGAAGTTAAATAATATGAAAAGTTCAGGCTCACTATGAGTCTGAACTTTTTATTTAAACAAATATTTAGTTATCATAAATAGTATTATTGAAACCTTCTAATTTCTTGATTATTTCATAATACTTAGTATTATAGTCTAATTTTAAATCTCCTATTTCTTTATGTAGTGCCCTTTTATATATTATAGCTTGCTTATGAACCCTAATATATGAAAGTCTTGCTAAATTTAGTTTAGGAAATTTCTCCGGATCTATCTCTACATCATATTTTGGATTGTAATATTGTTTCTTCGTTATTGTTGAAACAGGTAAAATTATACAATCATTATCATTAGTTTCTCCTATTACTAAAACTGGTCTCTCTTTTAACCCTTTCCGCTTAGTTCCTATATCAAAATATGGAAATAAGGCTATATACATTTTCCCCACCATAATCGTCCCTCTTATCTATAATATGATCTTCAAATTCATCACAATACATATCCCAGTAAGTATCATAAACTCTTTCATTTTCTTCATAAATTAGCATAATACATATATTTTTTGTACATCTATCATCTTTGTCTAACCCTTCTCTAGCTTTTCTCCATGCCTTTTCTTTATGGGTTAACTCTATTAACTTACTAGGTGAAAATGATGAATATTTTTCTATTACATTATTAATAATATATCTATTAAAAACATTAAGCCTTTTCCTCTTTCTAAATACCTTTCTATTCCTATATGCCATCCTTACCTTTATAGATACAGGCCCGTATTTCCAAGCCTTCATCTTAGAATAAAAAAGTATATTTCCAGTATAAAGCATGGATTCTTTTTGAGAAAAATATACAAGCTTTTGTAGCCTTATTTCATCAATATTAAATCCATATTTCTTTAAAAACTTAATAGAGATATATCTTGCAACGTCAATTATATCTTCCATTTAACCTCCCTCCCCTAAAAAAAAAAGCAGAATGGATTCCTCCAGTCTGCTGAATTAATGTTCCACCTTTGCTCTCAGGTAGTGGGACACCATACTTTAATTCTTTTCTTAACTAAATAATATCAATTACCCTAATTTATGTCAATCATTTAACTCAACAACCAGCCCTAATTTATATTAACATATAAATTAAAAAAAGTAAAGGTTTTTTAGTATAAAAATTTAATTAATCTATTTTTCTATCATAAGGGAATTCGTCTGGATCAGCGCTAAATCTAACTCCACCATCCATTAAATCAATTTTTCTCAAATCTTCTTCATCTAAAGTGAAATTTTGAGAATTAAAATTTTCTATAATTCTTGAAGGTGTTTCAGATTTAGGTATTGCATAAATTCCTCTTTGAATATGCCAATTTAATATTACTTGTGAACTAGTAACATCATGTTTTTTTGCAATTTCTACTAATACTTCATCATCTAAATACTTAGCTTTAGCTATAGGCATCCAAGCTTCTACTTGTATACCTTCTTTCTTTAAATATTCTCTTAATTCAGGTTGTGAAAACTTAGGATGTAGCTCAACTTGATTAAAGAAAGGTTTAATAGAACAATTAGCTTTAAGTTTTTCTAAATGATGTATCTTAAAATTACATACTCCTATTTCCTTAACTGCTCCTTCATTTTTTAATCTTTCCATAGCCTTGTATGATTCGATAAACTTTTCTGGATGTGGCCAGTGTGTTAATAGTATATCTACTTTTCCATCTAGTAGTTTATGACTTTTTTCAAATGATCTTAATGTATCATCATAACTCATATCACTTGGCCAAACTTTAGTTGTAATTATTAATTCATCTTTTAATTTACAAGTCTTTAAGAAATCTCCAATAAATTTCTCATTTTTATAGAAAGTCGCTGTATCTATTAACCTATAACCTGCTTCTACTGCAGTTTGAAGTGCCACTCTCATTTTTTCTTCATCAGTTAATTTATACACTCCAAATCCTAACTTCCCTATATTCATATTTTCTCCTTTTATTTACAAATTGCAAGTGACCCCATAGGATCCCATGGTCTTAATTTTATTGGTTCATCTTTTAATTTATTTTGTAGTTCTTTAGATAGATATTTTTTATTTACTACTATTTGATAAGTATATTTATCCATCCATTCATCACTCATTACAAAATATCCATCTTTACCATTAGCTTCACCCCAGCTATTTTCTACCTTCCATCTAGTTGATTTACCATCAATTATATTTACTCCAGAAAGTACCATAGCATGAGTCATTAAACTTTCACAATATTCTAGATTAGCTGCTTTACTTTGTTCAAATTTAATTCCTAAACTCTTCTCAAATTCGTATAAATTTAAATCCATAATTCCTAATTGTCTATGAGAATTTTGACCTACATCACAACCAAACCATACAGTTTCTCCATCGCTAAGTTGTCTTATAGCTAACTCTTTAAATTCATTCATAGGTAAATTTAAATATCTTACAGGTTTTCCACCTATAACATTACCTAAAAATTCTACTGTAAACATTTCATAGAAAGGTTTATCTTGTGTAGGTGCATTAATTACACTTACATATTCATTTAAATCCATGTTGATATATTTATTATAGAAATCTTGTGGGCTAATTTCTAAATCTCTATGGAATTTCATATCTTTATCATAATATTCAAAGTTAACTGTTCTTGGTGGAACTCCTAACATAACACATAGGAAGTTATATATTTCTCCCATCATTTCTTCTTTAAGATCATATAATCCTTTTTCATCTAACTCACTATTTCTAATTATTTCAGCATTTAATCTTAATTTTTTGTTTAATAGTTTATTTAACATAGCTGAATTTGATGAGTGAAATACTTCTGGCATAGCACTTTTTGGTACCACTCCATATTTTTGTATTAGAGATACAACCATATCCCATTGTCCTCCATCTTGTTGTGGTGTAGATAATAGATGGTGCACTATTCTTGAATCTATATCTTCGCTACGAGTTTTAATTATAGCGTCTAAGAAAAAGTTTGATTTTTCTAATTTATCCCAAAAGAATGTATATGTTTGAGATAATTCAAAATTTTCTAGATTGTACTCTTTATTCATTTTATGTCTTAATGTATTTAAAGCTGCAAATATCCAACATCTTCCACTAGATTTTTGGCTAGTAACCTTACCTGTTTCAATATTTTCAGAAAATACATGTATAGTTTCAGCAAATACATCATTATTCATGACAGCATCTGTGATACCCATTCTAAGAGTAGCATTTTGTAATACTCTATAATTTTTCTCCTTAAATTTTTTTTCCATTTCTCCAAGATTCATAAAAATTCCTTCTTTCTAATCTATATATTTAATTTTTTCCTTAACCTTGTCTAAAGTAATATGAGTTTCATTCTCAAATTCTATTTCTAATTTTTTTATTTCTTCATCACTTAAACCTAAATACATTCCAAATGATTTTAGTTGTAATTTCATATGACCTTTTTGTATTCCCACAGTAACTAAGGCCCTAAGTGCAGCAAAATTTTGTGCAAGTCCAACACATGCAGTTATCTCTGCTAGTTCTTTAGCATTAGGATTACCTAATATTTCTAAAGCTATCTTACTTGTAGGATGAACCCCTACAGATCCTCCAAAACTTGCTATAGCTAGTGGTAAATCAATGCTTCCGTGTAATTTACCATCTATATATTTCCAGTTACTTAAACTTTGGTATTTCCCACTTCTTGCAGCATAAGCATGAAGTCCTGCCTCTATTGCCCTCCAATCATTACCTGTAGCAAGTGATATGGCATCTATACCATTAAATATACCCTTATTATTAGTTACAGCTCTATAGGTATCTATATTGGCAAATTCAATAGCTTTTTCTATTCTTTTACCTAAACTTTCTTCTACTTCTATACTACATTCTGCATGAGTCATACTAGAAGTTGAATAATTAGATATTATGCTCATTAATTTAGTACCATGACATACTTCAAGTATAACTGGAGCTATGGTTTCTAGCATAGTATTTACAGTATTTGCACCCATGGCATCTACTGTGTCTACATAAAGATATATAATTAAAAAGTCTTCTTTTCTTTCTACTTTAATATCTCTAGCTCCACCACCTAAATTAACTATATTAGGCTGAGATTCATTTGCAATATTTAATAACTTATCTTTAATTGCTAAAATATTTGAAATATTTTTTTCATATTCTATAACATCGTATATTGCTATTTGACCTATTATTAGTCTTTCTACTATTCTTGCTCTAAAACCACCACTATTTTTAATTATTTTAGCAGCATTACATGCTGCAGCTATAACCGATGGTTCTTCTATAGCAAATGGTATTACATATTCTTTATCATTAATTAAGAAATTTGTTGCAAGACCTAAAGGTATACCGTAAACACCTACTTGATTTTCTATAAACTTATCTGCCATTTCATTACTAAGTACAGATGAATCCATTAAATATTCAAAAGATTCATGCCCAATATTTCCATTTTCTTTTAGTAATTTTATTCTTTCTTCTCTTGTTTTTTTGTAGCTATCTTTCCACATATTATATCACTTCATATATTCTTTTATGATTTCTAATTTCTCTAAGATAAGCACTATCTTCAATCATACCAATATCTGCATTACCTTCTTCATCTAAGATAATATCTTCAAAGAATATATTTTCATATTCCTCTACACTACATCTTCTTCTATTATTTAATTTTTCTTCTATTAATTTTTTATCTAATACTTTTTCATATCCATCAACTAAAGTTATAGAAAAAAATTCAGCTACAGCTCCTGAACCATAACTAAACATTCCTATTCTATCTCCAGATTTAATATTTTTAGAATTTAATATTAATGATAACATAGATAGGAATAATGAACCAGTATATATATTTCCTACCCTTTTATTATACATAGTAGATGCTTCAAATTCATTTAAAATATTTTCATCTCCTGTAATAGATGTAAGCCCTTTGTATGCCATCTTACTATATGGAACATGTAAGCAAATTGCTTTAAAGTTAGTGTCATTATATTTTTTATACTCATCGTATGATCTTTTCAATAACTCTAAATATTTATCCACTGAAAATTTTCCATCAACTATAGCATATTTTGAATAAGTTGGTCTCCAGAAATCCATAATATCTTCACTTACAGATACTTCATCATTATTAAATTTAACTATGCTAGGATTTTGAGAAATAAGCATAGCTATGGCACCTGCACCTTGAGTAACCTCACCACCAGTATTTTTACCATATTTAGCAATATCTGCTGCTATTACTAAAACTTTAGATTCTGGTCTAAGCGCTATATGTGCTTTAGCATAATCAAGAGCTGCTGTTGCTCCAAAACATGCTTGCTTTATTTCTATGCATTTACAAAAATCATTAATTCCTAAATAATTTTTGATATACACACTTGAAGCCTTAGATTCATCAACTGAACTTTCAGTTCCTATTATTACTACATCTATTGCTTTTTTATCTTCTTCTGTTAGAATATCTCTTGCTGCCTTAATAGCAAGAGTAACTATATCTTGATTTTTAGAAGTAAATGACATTTCAAGTTGTCCTATACCCTTAGTATATTTTTCTACTTCTACATTACGAGAAACAGCTAAATCTTTAATATCTAAATATTTATCAGAGAATTCTACTCCTATTTTATCTATTCCTATATTCATAATTATCTTTCAATTAAAATTGAAATTCCTTGACCTCCTCCCACACAAAGAGTTGCAATACCTCTTTTTAGGTTTCTTCTTATTAATTCATGTACTAATGTTATTACTATTCTAGCTCCACTTGCTCCTATAGGATGCCCTAAAGCTATAGCTCCACCATTAACATTTATTTTTTCTTCCGGTATATTTAGTTCCTTATTAAATGCTAAAGATACTGCACTAAAAGCTTCATTTGCTTCAAATAAATCTATATCTTCTACACTTAAATCATATTTTTCTAAAAGTTTTTTAGTTGAAAATATTGGAGCAAGTCCCATATAGTTTGGATCATTTCCAACTGTAGCAAATCCTTTGATAGTTGCTAATATTTCTAAATTATTATCTCTAGCATATTCATTATCTGCCAATACTAACATTGCAGCTCCATCATTAATACCTGATGAATTAGCTGCAGTTACTTTACCATCTTCTTTAAATGCTGCTTTTAATTTTGATAGTTTTTCTCTTTCTAAATTAAATCTTGGATATTCATCTACCATCTCATTATATATTTCTTCTTTAAAATATCCATTTTCTATAGCAGTTTGTGCTTTTCTTTGAGAATTAAATGCAAAATCATCTAAAACTTCTCTACTAAATCCATATCTATCTACAATATTTTCTGCAGTAATTCCCATATGTGTATTAGAAAATGCATCAGTTAATCCATCTTTTAGCATGTTTTCACTTCCTGTCATTTTCTCTACTCCACCTACAAGTACTACCTTATTATCTCCACTTTTTATACTATTAAATCCAAGTTCTATAGCCTTCATTCCAGATCCACATACCATATTTACTAAATATGCTGGAACTTCTTCTCCTAAATTACCTTTAATAGCTATTTGTCTTGCTATATTTTGCCCTAAATTATTTGCCAATACATTACCTAATATTACTTCATCAATTTTTATTCCTTCTGTAATATTCTTAACTAAATCAGCTGAAAAATCTACAAGCTCTATATCTTTAAACATCCCATTATACTTACCTATGGCTGTCCTCATAGCCTTTATTATTGATACCAATTTTTCTCCTCCTAAAATTATTTCATATATACTAATTATATCTTTTATTTAAGATTTTATCAACTAAAAGAACTTTATTTTATCTTAGAAAAAAAAGCAGGATAAAATCCTGCCATTTTCTCGATTAATTTATTATTTATGGTCGTGTTTCATATCTTTTGCATAACCTTTAGATGCTTGCCCTGTTACTACATAGCTTGCAACTTTACCGTTCATTTCAACATATGCTTCTTTACCTTTGATTCCAAATGTTACTTTACCATTGCTGAACATTTCTCCTGATGCACTCATAGTTCTTTTTAAATTATATTCTTTTCCATCTACTTTTAAAAATAAGTCATCCCCTTTAATTACAGCTAATACATGTGAATGAGCTTCACCTTTAATATTATGAAGATTTAAAATAATTTCATCAAATGATTCTTCATGTTTATCATTTAATTCAAAAAATATCATATCACCTTTAATTCCTAAAGTTGCCATACCATCTGTAAACATTTCTCCTGATGCACTAACTTTTCTATTTAACTTATATTCTTTTCCATCAACATTTACTAAAGCTTCATCTCCTTTTATTGTTCCTTTTATAGTTGTTTTCTTATTTCCTTCAACATTTGTCATTACAAATTTAACTTCATCTAATGATTCTTGTTCTATTTCATAATTTTTAAGTACATTTTTTATTTCTATATATGCCTCATTACCCTTCATAGCTAAATTTACATTCCCATCACTAAATTTCTCTCCTGATGCACTAACTTTTCTATTTAACTTATATTCTTTTCCATCAACATTTACTAAAGCTTCATCTCCTTTTATTCTTAGCTTTGCATGTGAATGTTTCCCATGAGTACTATGTAAATTTAAAATGATCTCCTCATCTAATTTTTCCATTAAATCTTTTTCATTTTTCACCATCTTATTTGTATTCATAATTGTATTTGAATTTGAATAAGCATTCATCGCTAAAAGTAACATAGGTATTACCATTAATTTTTTCATTTAAAATCTCTCCTTTTTTATTATCATGGTGTAAGTATATCACTTTATTATTTTTTTTCCTTTTCTTTTTTATTATATTTTTCTTTATATAAATTAAATTTAACTTAGAATTTTAAAAAAAAATCAAAGAAAAAAAAGCAGGATATCCTGCTTTATTTATGATCATGTTCTAAATGTTTTGCATAAGATGTACTTGCCCTACCTACTAAAAAATAAGTAATCATTTTACCATTAATATCTATATAAGCTGATTTAGCTTTAATTCCTACTATGATAGTTCCATCTTTACTTTTAAACATATCTCCTGAACCACTTATTACTCTTTCTAATTCATATTCTACTCCATCTTTTCTAACAAATGCTTCATCTTCTTCAACTATAACTAACATATGAGAATGTGGTTGGCCTTTTTCATTATGGAAGTTATATACTACAAAATCTTCTATTTCATGTTCATGCTCATGATTATGCGCATGTTCCTCCTTATGTAATTTTACCATAGTTTCTTGTGAATGTTTTTCTTTCATCATCATTGTATTTGAATTTGCTGAATCAAAATTAGCAAATGTTGTTAATGATAATAATGTAACTGATAATAAAACTAATTTTTTCATTTTCATCTCTCCTTTTATTTAGTATCTAATTGTCCTTTAAGATCTCCAATCATAAATTCCATGATTTCATTTCTACTAATATCTGATAATTTCCAATTACCATCTACTTTTTGCATTTTAATATTGAAAGATTTTTCTGAATATTTTAAGTTATTCTTATCTAAACTAGTTAAGTAATCAACTATACTTTCATTAAATTCTTCCTCACTATTAATTTTTCCTGCAAAAGTATCTTTCACCATTTTTTGTAACATGTCTGTAACGTAGAATTTAATATCAATTCTCTTCATGTCTAATTTAATTTCTGAATTTTCTCCAGTTTCCTTAGTTTCTCCTACTGTATATGTGAATTCTTTTAATAAGTTATCAACAGCATTAGATATGAAATCTTCTCTATCCAAGAATTTTTCTTGTCTAATCATTTCCATTTCTTTTTCTAATGCAGCTTTAGATTGTCCTGGTGCACTACAAGATAAAATTGTAAAGAATGTTAACATTACAATTAAAAAGCTTTTAAATATTTTCTTCATATTTTCTCCCTCTTATCTATTTTCTAATCTTGCTAATAGTTTTTTAGTTTGTTCTTCAAATCCTGGTTTTTCTAAAAGAGCAAACATATTTCTCTTGTATTCTTCAACTCCTGGTTGGTCAAATGGATTAATTCCTAACATATATCCACCTATTGCAACTGCTTTTTCAAAGAAATAGAACATATATCCTAAATGATATGGAGTTGCTTCAGGTATATTAATTACAAGGTTAGGTACATTACCATCAACATGTGCAAGTATTACCCCTTTAGCAGCTTGTTTATTTACATAGTCTATTCCTTTACCACTTAAATAATTTAATCCATCTAAGTCTACTTCTTCTTTTTCTATTTCTATATCAACTTCTGGAGTGTCTATTAATAGAACTGTTTCAAACATAGTTCTTCTAGCTTCTTGTATAGATTGTCCTATAGAGTGTAAATCTGTTGAAAAATCAGCACTTGTAGGATAAATTCCTTTTCCATCTTTTCCTTCAGATTCAGCAAATAGTTGTTTCCACCATTCTGCGATATAGTGAAGTCTTGGTTCATAGTTAGTTAAGATTTCCATGTTTTTACCTTTATTGTATAAAAGACTTCTTGTTGCAGCATAAATCATAGCATCATTTTCATAGAATTCTTTAGTTGAATAATCAACCATAGCATCATGAGCACCTTGCATTAATTCATCTATATTAATTCCAGCTACTGCTATAGGTAATAGCCCTACTGCAGTTAATACTGAGAATCTTCCTCCAACATTATCAGGTACTACAAATGTTTCATATCCTTCACTAGTTGCTAAATTCTTTAATGCCCCTTTTGCTTTATCTGTAGTTGCATAAATTCTTTTAGCTGCTTCTTCTTTTCCATATTTTTCTTCTAATTTTTTCTTAAATACTCTAAATGCTATAGCAGGTTCTGTAGTTGTTCCTGATTTAGAAATAACGTTTATAGAGAAGTCTCTATCTCCTACTAAATTAAGTAAGTGTTGTAAATATACTGGTGACATATTAGTTCCAGCAAAATATATTTCAGGGGTTTTTCTATCTTCTTTTCTCATATTGTTATAGAAAGTATTAGATAAAAATTCTATAGCTGATTTAGCTCCTAAATATGATCCACCTATACCTATTACTATTAATACTTCTGAATCATTTTGGATTTTTTCAGTTGCTTTTTTAATTCTAGCAAATTCTTCTTTATCATAATTTTTAGGAAGATCTAACCATCCTAAGAAATCATTTCCTGCTCCAGTTTTGTCCATAAGTATTTTGTCTGCAAGTTCTACAAACGGTCTAATTTGATCATATTCGTGTTTACCAATAAATGGTTTTACATATGTTGTTTCTAATCTTAGTTTCATCATTCATCCTTCTTTCAAAAAATTGTCTCTATCTATTAAGTATATACTAAAATCAAATTTCTTTCAATACTTTATATACATTTACTTTTATTTTCCACTATCTTTTAACTTGTATTTTTAAAAAAACAAGGTATACTATATTAGTATTATAAAATTATGGAGGTATACGATGACTAGAAACATTTTTTCGCCATCAAAATATATTCAAGGTTTTGGTGAAATCAAAAAATTATCACATTATTTCAAAAATTTAGGTGAAAAAGGAGCATATATCTTAGTTGATAGATTCATTTTTGAAAAATATGCTTCTGATATTAAATCAAGCTTTGAAGCTGAAAATATTAAACACCATTTAGAAGTATTTAACGGAGAATGCTCTAAAAATGAAATTAACAGAAATATTGAATTATTAAAAGAAAAAGATTGTGATGTTGTTATTACTATAGGTGGAGGAAAAACTATAGATTGCGGTAAAGCTACTGCACATTATTCTCATTTACCTATGATAGTTGTTCCAACTATCGCATCAACTGATGCACCATGTTCAGCTTTATCAGTTATATATACAGATAACGGAGAATTTGAACAATATTTATTCTTAAAAGCTAATCCTAATGTAGTAGTAATGGATACTGAAGTTATAGTAAACGCTCCAGCAAGATTACTTGCAGCAGGTATAGGAGATGCTTTAGCTACATATTATGAAGCAAAAGCTTGTCTTGATTCAAATTCTAATACTATAGCAGGTGGAAAACCTTCTAAAACAGCTATTGCTCTTGCAAAACTTTGCTTAGACATCATCATGGAAGATGGAGTTAAAGCTATGGCAAGTTGTGAACAAAAAGTTGTTACTAAAGCATTTGAAAACGTTGTAGAAGCAAATACTTACTTAAGTGGAATAGGATTTGAAAGTGGAGGACTTGCAGCAGCACATGCAATACATAATGGATTAACTATCTTACATGAAGGACATTCTATGTATCATGGAGAAAAAGTATCATTTGGTACTATAACTCAATTAGTTCTTGAAAATAGATCACTAGAAGAAATAAATAAGGTTATTACTTTCTGTAAATCAGTAGGATTACCAACTTGTCTTAAAGACTTAAATATGGATAAAGTTTCTAGAGAAGCTCTATATGAAGTTGCTAAAGCTTCAGTAGCACCTGGTGAAACTATCCATAATATGCCATTTGAAGTAACAGCTGATGATGTATTTGCAGCATTACTTACAGCAGATAAATTAGGTTCAAGATAACATAAAAGGTGGCAATGCCACCTTTTTTTATACATTATTATCAAATTATATTATCTTCTTATATATCAAATATGAATATACTGTTGGTGCAAATATAAACACAAATGAAACAAAGAATGCATATTCTGTAATTACTGAAAATAGGGTAACTATTCCAGCTAAAACAAACATTTTTCCACCAAATCTATGAGTTCTATTCCAATTATCTTCATCATTTAAAGTCCATGGAGTTCTAATACCTATAGTATAGTTTTGTTTACATTTAGGCATATAATTACCTAAAACTATAAATAGTATTGCTATAGGTACAAATATTAATTTAGAAACACTAATATTGTATCCTAATGATACTAGTATAGTTATTATCATAATAAAATTAGACATTATAGGTATTAACCAAATAAAGTTTTTAAATAAAAATGTTTTTTGATTTTCTGCATTTCTAGGATCTTCTTTAACACCAAATATTGAAAATGCATTTATAGCTGCAAAAAGTAATGGCATACCGAATATGAACATATTTTTTGAAGTATATCCATCTATTTCTCCACTAAAATTCCAATGTGTAGGGATCATTTCTGGTAATCTAGAATAAACTGCTAATCCATATATGATAGGTAATAAACATAAAACAATAGAAATCATCACTTTTTTCTTATTAAGCATCTTGGTCATCTCCTTTAAAATTATTAAACCATAAAATTAATTCTTCAAATACTGAAATATTCAATTCATAATAAATGAAGTTTTTGTATTTGCTCTCTCGTATTAAATCCGCTTTTTTTAATAAATTTAAATGATAAGAAACTGTTGGAGCAGTAATATTAAATGAATTTGCAATATCTCCAGCACTCATTCTACCATTTTTTAAAAGTAAAAGTATTTCTCTTCTAATGGGATCAGAGAGGGCTTTAAAAGTTTCTTTGAACATAATCTCACCTCTATTTAGATATTTATCTAATTAGATTATATTCTAAATAGATTAAAAAGTCAAGAAAAAAAGAAGACTTACGTCTTCTATTTTTTTAATTCATTATATTTTTCAACAAATTTTTTTGTTTCTTCTTTAACACTTTCATAGCCTAAAGTTTTAATATTTTTAGTTAAAGCGCTTCCTATACCCAATGCAAATACTCCTGCATCTAACCATTTATCCATATTATCTATACTTACTCCACCAGATGGCATCATCTTAGCATGTGGAATAGGTCCTTTAACATTTTTAATAAAGTTAGGCCCCAATAAATCACCAGGGAATAATTTAATTAACTCTGCACCACTTTCTAAAGCTTTAACTATTTCTGTAATAGTTGCGCAACCTGGTAAATACGGAACTTTATATCTATTACACACTTTAGAGATTTCAACATCTAGATGAGGAGATACTATAAATTTTGCCCCTTTCATTATTGCTATTCTAGCAGTAATGTCATCAAGAACAGTTCCAGCTCCAACTACAACACCAGGTATATTTTCTTTCGTTAATTTCTCTATAGTATTTTCTACAAAAGGAGTAGAAAAAGTAAGTTCAATTATATTAATTCCACCTTCTATTACCTTTTTAGAAATATTATATGCATCATCATCATCTTTTCCTCTAATTACTGCAATTAATTTATCATCATATATTTTTTGAAATAAATTTTTTTCCATAATTACACCCCCGAATATGCTGAAAATCCACAATCAACTGGAATACAAATTCCTGTTACAGCACTTGATTTACTACTATCTGCTAAAAATTCTAAAGCACCATTTAACTCTTCTGGCAATACAAATCTTCCCATTGGAGTACTATTTAATATTTTTTCAGTTCTTTTAGTTGGATTTCCATTATCGTCAAATAATAATTTTTCATTTTGCATAGTTCTTAAGAATCCTGGAGCTATTGCATTACATCTTAGCCCAACATGTGAAAAATGAACTGCAGTCCATTGTGTAAAATTACTTACAGCTGCTTTTGCTCCTGAATAAGCAGGTATTTTTGTTAATGGAGTATACGCATTCATACTTGAAATATTGATAATATTTGCACCTTCTCTTCCTACCATATCTTTAGCAAATACTTGTGTAGGCAATATAGTTCCTAAAATATTTAAATTAAATACAAATTCTATTCCTGATTGTTCTAATCCAAAAAAATCTTTTGTATCATTTGGTAAATCTGTCTCATGATATTCATTTTCTGTCGTTGCTTTTGGAGAATTTCCTCCTGCACCATTAATTAATATATCACACCCACCGAAATGTTTATCTATTTCTTCTTTTGCTTTTTTTATACTTTCTACATCTAAAACATTACATACTACAGGTATAGAATATCCTCCATTTTGATTGATTTCATCTGAAACTTTTTTTGCATTTTCAAAATTTAAATCAAGTAATGCAATTTTACACCCTTTTGTTGAAAGAAATTTAGCCATTTCCGAACAAATAATTCCTCCTGCACCTGTAATTACAACAACTTTATTTTCTAACACTTTTACTCTCCTTTATTCTTTTTACACATTTCCCAAAGTCCATTGATATATGTAGCTCCTAATGCTCTATCATATAATCCATAACCTGGTCTTGCCTTTTCTCCCCAAATTTCTCTACCATGATCTGGTCTTACATATCCTGTAAATCCAGCTTCATAATATGCCTTAACTATGGCCGCAAAATCAAGAGAACCTTCACTTGAAAGATGAGCTGATTCTTCAAAACTTCCATCTTCTAATATTTTTACATTTCTTAAATGTGCAAATGGAACTCTTCCCTTTCCAGCATATTTTTTTACCATAGCTACAAAATCATTTTCTCTACTACATCCAAGAGAACCTGAGCAAAGTGTTAAACCATTATTTTTTACATCATATAACGATAAAAATCTATCTAAATCTGCTTCATTTTTAATTATTCTTGGAATTCCAAATATTGGCCAAGGTGGATCATCTGGATGTATACCCATATCAATATCACATTCAATTGCAACTGGAATAATCTCATCTAAGAATAATTTCAAATTGTTCCATAATCCTTCTTCTCCTAATTTTTGATAAGATTCTATTAACTCTTTTACTTGTTCTGGGCTATATGATGAATCCCATCCTGGAAGTGCAAGCTTAGTTGGATCTAGTTTGTCAATTTGTGATTTATAGTAAACTAAAGCTTTTGACCCATCTTCTAATACTTTATCAAGTTGACTTCTCGTCCAATCAAATACTGGCATAAAGTTATAACAAATTGTTTTAACCCCAACTTTAGCACATCTTCTAATATTTTCTTTATAATTTTCAATATATTCTTTATAGTTTCCTCTTCTTAATTTAATATCCTCATGAACAGGAATACTTTCTATTACTTCCATATCTAGATTATGACTATTTACCATTTCTCTTAATTCTTCAAGATCTTCTATAGGCCAAATTTCCCCTACTGGGACACTGTACACTGCTGTTACTACTCCAGTCATTCCAGGTATCTGTCTAATATTTTCTAGTGTTACAGGATCATCTTTCCCATACCACCTAAATGTCATTTTCATTTTTCCTCCAAACCAAAATATTCTAGAGCATTTCTATATGAAACATTCTCTACTAATTTTGTTAATAATCTATCATTATTAGGAATTTCTCCTAATATAACTAAATTACCAATAAATTCACAGAATATTCTTCTAAAATAATCATGTCTTGTATACGATACAAAACTTCTTGAATCTGTAAGCATTCCAACAAAATTCATTAATAATCCTTGATCTGCTAATGCTTTTAATTGTCTTAACATACCTTCTTTAGTATCATTAAACCACCAACCAGAACCAAATTGTAAATACCCCTTAGGTAAATTTGAACTAAAATTTGCTAAAGTACATGATACCATATTATTTTGACTTGGTTCTAAATTATATACTATAAACTTAGGTAACCCTTCATTTTCTTTCATTAATGATAATATTAAGTTTAAGTTTTCTGCTACATTACCTTGATCCATTATTGAATCACTTCCCGCATCAGCTCCTATTTTTTCTAATAATGTCCTATCATTATTTCTAATAGCTCCATAATGCAATTGCATTACCCAATTATATTCTTTGTATTTTTTTGCTAGATCTACAAGCAAAGCTGTTAAATACTTACTATATTCTAATTTAGTTATTTTCTCTTTTCTTAAAACTTTTAAAAAAATATCATTTATTTCATCTTTAGTATAATTACTAAATTCTAATTTAGATATACCATGATCAGAAATACTACATCCTTTTTCTTTAAAATAAGTAATTCTATTATAAAATGCATTAATATATTCATCATAATTTGAAACTTTAATATTAGCTAAATTTCCTAATTTTTCAACATTTGATAAAAAATTTTCATTATATACATTAAAAAATATATCAGGTCTAAATCCTGGTTCTACTCTTACTTTAAAGTTTTTATCTTTTTTTATTTCATCATGATATTTTAAATCATCAAGTGGTCCATCAGTAGTACATACGTAATCTACATTAGATATTTGAATTATCTTTTTAGGACTATATTTTTTTTCTTTAATCACTTTATTACATTTATCCCAAATTCTTTCCCAATTTTCCTCATTTAAAATTTCATCTATACCAAAATATTTTTTTAATTCCATAGCTGACCAATGGAATAATGGATTTCCTAAAGTATTTTCAAGCGTCATTGCCCATGCTTTAAACTTTTCTTTATTACTCGTATTTTTTCCAGTTATTTCTTCTTCTTTAACTCCATTTGCTCTCATAGCTCTCCATTTATAATGATCACCTAAAAGCCATATTTCAGTTATATCTTCAAATTCTTTATCTTCTGCTATTAATTTAGGATCTAAATGACAGTGATAGTCAATTATTTTTTGTTCTTTTGCAATGTTATATAATTTTTTTGATATATCATTATGTAACATAAAATCATCATTTATAAAACTCATTTTATGTTATCCTTTCTATTTTCATTTATTGTAGATTCTCTAATAATAAGTTCTGCTGCTATTTCAAAGCTTTTATCTATATTATTTTCACTTTCAATTTTTTCTATAAGTATTTCTAATAATTTCTTTGCTATCAATTCAAAATTTTGTTTTATTGCTGTTATAGATGGTGTTAATACAGAGCATATAAAAGTATTACCAAATGTTACTACTTTAATTTCTTCTGGACATTTAATTCCAAGTTTTTGAAAAGCTCTCAATGCACCAAATACCGGATAGTCAGAATCAATTAATATTGCTTCTGGTAACTTTTTCTTTTTATAAATTTCTATGATATATTTTTCTACACTTTCAGGTGTTGAATAACCATCTAAAATACTTTGTTTTTTATCTTTAATATTATATAGCTCCAAAGCTTTTTTAAATCCTTGAATCTTTTTTTTTGCAGTTAAACTTTCTTTATTATCAAGTAAAAAAACTATGTCACTACATCCTAAATTTATTAAATGCTCTGTTGCTATAATACCACTTTGAAACTGATCTGTCCCTACATAACTATAGTTACCATATATTCCTGATATAACAAAAGGTAGTTCACTTTTTTTAACATATTCTATATCCTCTATATCTCTTGGATTTAAAAGTATTATACCATCATAATAACTTTTAGCTATACCCCCATAAGGATTTTCTTGTAAATCAGCAACAGAATTGTATACTATTACATCATAATCAACAATATTTTCTAAAATATGTTGCATTATAATATAATTTTTATTCAAAGGGTGTTTTCTAGAAATATTAGCTATTAAAGCTATATTTCTAGATTTACTTTCAGATAACCTTTTAGCATTATAGTTAATACTATAATTATTCGATTTCATAATTTCTAAAATTTTAATTCTTGTTGAATTTTTTACACCACTTTGATTATTTATAACTTTTGAGACTGTTTTTGCAGAAACTCCTGCTATTTTTGCTATTGTCTTTATAGTAACTTTCTCTTTCATAATTTCACACTTTCTTAACAATTTTATCACCTTAATATTATAATTAATTATAAAAATTGTCAATAAAGAATGTTTTTATTTTGCTTGTTTTAAATCACTAATATGTTTTTGTACTTCTTCCATTTTTTCTGGAGTTAATGGATAATATTTTAATGAAATAACTGAAGCTATCCATCCAAGTACTGGCATTCCTATAAATAAGAACATCGCTGCATAGAATAATTGTGGAGTATTTGGATCTCCAATTTTAGGGAATCCATTAGTATATCCTATCATTGCTACTACTAGACCTATTATTGTAGTTGAAACTGAAGAAATAACTTTATCAACAAATGAGAATAATGTTCCCATCATACCTGGCACATATTTCCCTGTTCTATATGTTTCATAATCAGCACAGTCTGCTATTGCATTTATTGTTAATCCTCCACTTGCACCAACTATTCCTCTACCTATACACCATAATACTATAAATGCTATAGTTTCAAATCCAAATAAGTTATTTGCACTTATCTTAGTTGGATCTCCAAATTGGAATAATAAGAATAATAGAATATAAGTAATAATTGCTCCCCAAGCTGTAGTTATCATACCTTTTCTAATTCCTAATTTTCTTGAATATTGTGCAAAATATTGTAATAATAAGAATGCTGGAACTATAGTTATTAAAGCCATTTTCGATTGTAAAGTATTATCCCCCATAATAATTCCATAAACCATTATACCAACTGCTGCATTTCCTGATGTAGTTCCTGCAATTTTATCAGTTGATGCCGCTACTATTAATGTTTGTATTGCTCTATTATTTTTAATAATATCTACATAATCTTTAAACTTAATATTTGCAGTTGCATTTCCAGCTCCAAAAAATTCTGTTCTATCTTTTTGATATATTCCTATAATTGCTAATACTGTTAATATCATACTTGCAAACATAAATGTAAATAAAAATTCTCTGAATAACTCTAAAGTAAATGCATTACCATATTTTGGTAATAAATATCCATTTACATACATAGGGAAAATTAAAGATAAAAATACTAATGTATAAGCACCTTCAAAACTTGAAAATAATGGTCTTTGTTTAGGATCATTCGTTATACAAGCTTGTCCAGCTTTAGTTACTGCTGTTTGACATGTATATCCAAGGATAAAAATTATATAAACTACTAAGAAAAACGGAAATCTAACTGCTTCTGGTAATGTAGGCGTTACTACATAAATTAATGTCATTGTAATTGACATTATTATATTTCCTATAACCATATATGGTCTAAATTTCCCAAATTTTCCATCTGTTTTATCAATTAAATATCCTACAAGCGGATCTGTAATTCCATCAAATATTCTCATTGCTGTTAAAATATTTGATATTACAACTGTTGCAACTCCCATAAACCCTGTTGCAAAATATCCTAAATAAAATGTTAATATAAAAAACATATTAGTTGCAGTATTATTTACTGAAAATAAAGCTATTTGCCATACTTTGGCTCTGTTATATTTAATTTGTTCCATTGTTTCCTCCTATTATTTCTTTTTATAATTAAATTCTGGTATATTATTCCATCTTTGTTTTAAGTGATGTGCTACAAATTTTGGTGCCCTGTCTCTTGTAAATACACCTTTTTTATTTCCTTGTACTCTAAAAATTCCAAATTTAGTTTGAAAATCAGCAAAATTCCATGTTTGTTCACCTACAAAATAATCTAGTTCATCAAATATTTTTTCATTCATTTTATAATATTCTATTTGAAATTCTTCTGTAAAAGGTGTTCTAATATCTATATCATGCATCCCGGCAATAGTATCTGCACCATATTCTGTAAACATTATTGGTTTATCTGGAAATAATTGATGCCAGTATTCCAATTCAGCTCTCATATTATTTTCTGCAGTTTCTAAATCAGAAAGATTTACATACCAACCATAATATCTATTTAAACAGATTACATCAACTAAATCTGTTGCTAAACATTTACCTGCTGGTGCAAGCATTATATTTACAAAAGTACATGGTCTATTTTGAGGATCTAAACTTCTTGCAAGTTTAAATAATGGTTCAAAATATTCATGCGCTCCTACTTCTGCTGTAGATGGTTCATTTGCAATAGACCACATTACAACACATGCATGATTTTTATCTCTTTTAATTAATTCTCTAATTACTTGTTCATGAGCTTCTGTAGTATTTAATGTTTCCCAAGTATTTTTCTTTTCTGAACTACCCATTAGATCAAATCCAAAATTTTCCATTAATCCTACTGCTGTAGTTTCATCTATGACTACTATCCCTTCTCTATCTGCAAGTCTCATCATTTCTTCAGAATAAGGATAGTGAGATGTTCTAAATGTATTAGCTCCTAACCATTTCATTCTACTGATATCTACAACATTTGCTACTTCATCAAGTCCTCTTCCATGAAGATAAGTATCTTCATGTTTTCCAAATCCCTTAAAGTAAAATGGTTTACCATTAATCAAAAATTGATTATTTTTAACTTCAACAGTTCTTATCCCAAACTCTTCAATATATTCATCTTCTACTTCATTATTTTCATTTATTAATTCAACCTTAGCTTTATATAGATAAGCATTTAATGGTTCCCATAATCTAACATTAGATATATTTAAATTTTCTCCACTTGCTACTATATTATTTTCTTCATCCAATATAGTTACTTTTAATTCCTTTATACTTCCTATAGTATCTACTTTTACATTAACTTTAGCATTATTATCTAATACATCATAAGTAATAGTAATATCTTCTATATGATTTTTAGGTTTTATCCATAATTTTACAGGTCTATGTATTCCTGAATAATTAAAGAAATCAAAGTTTTCATCTACTAATTTCTTTACTACATTTCCATTTTCATCTTTAATTTCTTTATAATTACCTACTGGAAGTGAAGTATGATCTAATACATTAGAAACTAAAACTTCTAATTTATTTTCTCCTAAACTAACTACATCTGTAATTTCAAACTCAAATGGTGTAAATCCACCTTTGTGTTCTCCTACTAATTCATTATTAACATATACTTTAGCTATATGTGAAACTGAACCAAATCTTAAATATATTCTTTTTTCTAACATATATTTACTTACAGTAAATTTTCTAGTATAAGTCATATTTCCTACATAATGTTTTTTCTCAAATTCTGAGAATTGATCATTAAATGATCCTGGGACACTAATCATATACTTCATATCATCATTTTCAAATTGAAAATCCCAAATTCCATTTAATTCAATAATTTCCCTACTCAATGTTGATAATGGATATAACATATTTCCTCCTATAATTTAGCTTGCCATTGTCCAGCCCATACATTTTCATTGAAATGTTGACCTTTAAATTCTGACTCACCCATTAATTTTTCTATTAAATGATCTATAGTTACTTCATTGTCACAATATGCATTAATATAACACTTAACCATAGTTGCATCATGTAAATGGTTAGTGAAATTAAATGATACCATTACTGTAGGCACTTCATGTACATACCAAGGTATTTCATTAGACATAGGTCCACTCCATTTAATTCTCATATTGTTTGCTTCTGCATATCCTTTAATATTTGCAAATACTAAAGCTGCATCTACTTCACTTCTATATTTCTCTATTGATCCTTTTTCTCTCTTACCAGGTTCATTTACTGTAACTTCAAAACCTTTTTCTTCTAACTTCTTAACACAGTATTCTTGAAATTTTTCATTTGGTTTATATATTCCATTTTTTTCACCTTCAAGAATATATAGTCTTATTTTCTTATGTGTTTCAGGTCTTATAGGCAATTCAAATTTAGTATTTTTTATTAAACTTATTCCTTTATCTGCCGCTTCTTTTTGCATTTCTAAATGTTTTTCACAACCTATAATATCCAATCCTTTTTCATCTTTTAATAAAGTATTTTCTTTTTGTCTTATATGTAGATTTAATTTAGCTTTAAGTCCTAATACTCTTCTTACTGCATCATTTAACCTTTCTTCAGTAATAATTCCATTTTTATATCCCTCTAACATATAATTAAAATCTTCATCTATATCATTAAAGAATAAGAACATATCGCATCCTGAAGCTATCGCTAAAGGAACATAGTCTTTTCTTCTCATACTTGCAGTCATTCCTAACATATGTGAAGCATCGGTAATTACTAATCCATTAAAATTTAATTTATCTTTTAGCAATACTTCTATTAATTCTGGAGATAATGTAGCTGGTAAAATATCTTCATCCTCAAGACTTGGATTTATTAATTTTTGATAATGTGGTAATGCAATATGTCCTGCCATTATCATTTCAACTCCATTATTTATATGATTTCTATAAACTTCACCAAAACTCTTCTCCCATTCTTCAACAGTTAGCTCATTTACTCCAAGTATTAAATGTTGATCTCTTTCTTCTGTTCCATCTCCTGGAAAATGTTTAATACATTTTATAATATTACTTTTATCAAGTCCCTCTAAATAGGCATTTGTATGTTTAATTACTACATCTACTTCTCTTCCATAAGCTCTTGTATTAACTATAGTATTTCTCCAATTTTTTAATATATCTACGCACGGATCAAAATTTACATTTATTCCTAATGCTTCTTCCTCAACTCCACTTACATACCCAGCATTATATGAAACTTTTGTATCTCCACTAGCTTCACACATAGCAGCTGTTGCAATATATGTCCCATCAGAACATGCTCCATTTCCACCTGAATCACAATTTGCAGCTATTAATAAAGGTATTTTAGAATTTTCTTGTAATGAGTTTAATAAATTCATTACTTCATACTTATTACCACCTTGATATCTAGCTCCTCCTACTTTAAATTTAGTAATAATTTCCTCATTTGAATATTTGGCTTCAGCAAATGGTGAATTACCTAACCAAAATAAATTAAAGAATAATTGCCCTATTTTTTCTTCATCAGATATATTTGCTAATGTATCTTCAACCCATTTAATTTGTTCATCATTTAAGTTATATGGTTTTTCTCTTAAATTAACTAATTTTGACATTGTTCCTCCTAACTATAACTTGCTATTGTATTCATCTATATATTTTTGATCTATATATTTATTAGATATGAATTCATCTAAAATACTATCTTTAAATCTAGTCCAACTTCTAGCTTCATCATCAAATATTATTGGATAGAAATGTACTTGATTATCTTTGGCTGCCGTAATATCTCCAGGTGAATCTCCTATCATTAATATATCATTAGGATCTATTCCTTCATCTACTAATTTCTTTATACAGTCTTTTTTAGTCCCTGAATCTTGTCCCATTACTATATCTACATATTCAAGCAAACCATGTCTTTCCCATTCAGAAAGTATTGCTTCCTTATTTGCAGATGAGACTATTACTATTTTAACATTACCTTTCATTGCATCAAAAGCTTCTTTTACCATTTCAAATGGTTTATCCATACCAACTAGAGATTCTATTCTTTTATTAACCTCCATACTCCAATGTAAAGTCTTTTTCAATTCTTCTGAATCTGTTTTTTCTATCTCTCTTATTAAAGAATTATTTGATAATTCGTTAGTGGAGTTTATCCAATTATCAACTTCTTTTAACATAGAATATTTAGAATATTTTTCACTAAAGATTTTAAATATTTCATTTAAACCATGAAATCTATTTATACCCCTAGTTTTTGAATAAAGATTAATCTTATTCCATAAAGTTAAAAATTCTTCTCTCTCTTCTACATTCCAAATATCTGCAGCAAGAGGACCAAAACATTCAATATGCTTATAATTCATAGTATCCATTACACAACCATCAGAATCTACACATACTATTTTTTTCATTAATTTAATTACTCCTTTCATTTTAGTAACCGTTTACCATATAGAGTTAAATAAAAAAGTTACTATATGGTAACCGTTTACCATAATTAATATAATTAAATAAAGCAGTTTTACTTGCTTTATAGAAACCGTTTTCCTTTTTCTATAACATATTATACCTTGAAATTTAAAATAGTCAAGAGGGGAAAATAAAAAAACAAAAAAAAAGAAGCCAAAAGGCTTCTATGTATTCTGTTTTAAATATTAAATGGCGACCTTGGAAGGACTCGAACCTTCGACCCTCTGATTAACAGTCAGATGCTCTAACCGACTGAGCTACAAAGTCATGATTTAAAAAAAGTTTGGCAACT
Source organism: Streptobacillus canis (assembly GCF_009733925.1). NCBI lineage: Bacteria > Fusobacteriati > Fusobacteriota > Fusobacteriia > Fusobacteriales > Leptotrichiaceae > Streptobacillus > Streptobacillus canis. The sequence goes on from NZ_WOEI01000011.1 coordinate 44,268, forward strand.
ACCTATCTTCCCTATTACTAAGTATTTTCAGCGTACACAGACTTAACTTCTAGGTTCGAAATGTAACTAGGTGTATCCCTGTGGCTATTGTCACCAAACTTGTTTTGTT
>NZ_WOEI01000012.1 GCF_009733925.1 Streptobacillus canis
CTATAACATGGGAAGAATTTAAAGAAAAAGAAGAAGAGAATGAGAAAAAGTTTTCTAAAATATCTTCAGAATACTTCAAAGAAGTGAGACAATTTGAAACAATGAATTGGGATGAATATGCAGAAACTTTTTCATATTTTCCAATATTATACGTATATTTAAAGTGTAAAGAGTGTGATTTAAGTAATAAGGAAGAAATAGAAAAAGAGGTATATGAAAAGATAAAGAAATATCATAATCCTAAGACATATAAGCTTGAGGTATATGTAGAAAAGGAAACTGGAGAATGAAAAAACTAATAACATTAACCCTTATATCTTTTACATCAAGACGGAAAAGAACAATTTATAGTTTTAGCTAAGGGGACTACGCAGTCTAGTATTAAAGATTGGTGGAATAATGCTAAGGCTACTGCTGATATAGGTGAGAAAAATTATCAAACTGAAACAGCAAGACTTATAGAAGAATTTATAAAAGAAAAAGGTAGCCCAGATAAAATTGAAGTTTCATGTTTTGGAGATTCAAAAGGTGGAGGCCAATGTCTGTATACAGTAGAGAAAGTAAAAGGAACACAAGCAATAATAAATGATCCGGCTCCTGTATTAGAAAGGCATAAAAATCAAAATGTTTAGATATCTAGAGATGTTGTAGCATTAAATCCTTATAATTCACTTTTGAATTTGAATATAGGACATAAATCTGTATCAAGAATCAAAGAATCAATAAAACCAAATACTATAGTTAATAGTAGTAATCAAAAAATAGATAAACAGAATAAATTTAAAGAAGAAAAAAGAAAAATAAAAGAAAAATATGATAAAGAAATAAATGAAATCAAAAAAAAGATTGAACTTTTAAGTAAAAAACATCGAACAAATTTATATGAAATAAATAAATTAAAAAGATATATAATTTATTTAGAAAATGTCCAAAAAAAAGAAATAAATAAAATTAGACCAGGAATATTTGATAATCACAATACTGGACAATTAGATTATAATATTAGATATAATTTTATAGAGGAGGATAACTAGTATGAAAAGATTTTTTATAATAATTGTATTTCTTTTTATTCTTACGGGAATAAAACAATGTTTTGATGAAAATTCAAGAATCTCAGAATATAAGAAGTTTCAATATATAGAATATTTAAAAAAAAATAATATAATAGTTGATAAAGAAGATATAGAAGTTGTAAGAGGGGAACCTGGAATAGCAACAGATCCTTCGTATTCAATGTATTTAAAAAATATTGTTGTAATTAAATCTAAGCTATCACATATTGGAGAAAAGTTTGCTGTTAATTCATTTAGTGAAATAAGTGAAATAGAAGAACTAGGTAAGTATGAAAGAGATGTAAATGATTTAATGATTAACCCTTATTTAGTAAATGAGCATATATATGATAAAAGTATAGGGAATGACTGGAAAGAAATAGATAAAGTTATAGATGAAATTAACTTAAAATATGGAAAGAATACTTTATATAATTTTTTTATTTATGATAAACACTATAAATACTCAGAGGATATTGCGTGCTGGTATTCTAGATGTTTTAATATTAACAGCAAAGAGGACGTTCAAGATATAGATGATGAAATATTAGAAAAAACTTATATAGAAAATAATAATAATGAAAAGAAATATATAAAAAATATGAAAAATGGATTTGATCCGAAAAAACAAGATGTTTTACAGTATATTAAAGATAATAAGATACATTTGGTAATAGAATTTTCTATAAAGAATTTTCCTGATGAAGAAAAGAAAAATATAATAAGAAAAGAATTTTATGAAAAAATAGAAGGTAAATATAATAAAGAATTTTTATCCATAGTTAATATTGAACGTTGGGTAGAGATTGGGGGTAAAAAATGAAAAAAATTTTAATAATTTTTATACTTACAATAACTTTAACATTTTCAAATACAAGTATAACAGAATTAAATAAAGAAATAGAAGAATTGAATTTTGATACAGAAAAAGTATTAATAACTGTAGTTGGTGATAATGATTATTTTTTCATATCAGCAGATAATAAAATAGTAGAATACAAATATAATTTAAGATATTTTAGTGATGGTAAAAATAATATGTTATTAGTTAGATTACCTAATAAAGATGTAAAGCATGTAGATATGGTAATTCAAAATAATAATTTTATAGAATTTGATGTCAATGATTTAATTGAATGTGATAATGATTTATTTCAAATAGTATATTTAAATGATGATTATAATTCAAAAAAATTTGTTTTTGATAATTTAATTATAATAAAATATTATACCGATAATGAAATAATAATAAAAAATGAACCGATACCGAGTTTAGAGTCATTAAGAAACACTTTGAAGTATGAAAGATATTTAGAATTGTATTCTAAAAAAAGAAAATTAGAGGAGAGTGAAAAGAAATGAAAAAATTATTATTTTTAATTTTATTATTATTTAATTTTATTATTTCTTATTCAGAGTATCAATATATGACCTTTTTTAATGTGAATGAAGGAATAGGGAAGGTCGTATTTTCAGATAATAAAGAAAAATTTTTGAATAATTTATCAAATATTACTCCCTATATATTTGTAGATAGGAATTTAGGAAATGTTTTAGGAATAGATTTTAAAAATATAGAAAAAAGAATTTATACAGATGAGTTAAAAGTAATTGCAGATGGAAATATAGCGATAAATGCAGAAGTATATTCAAGAAAAGAACAATTAACAGATATTCATTATGGAGAAATAGTAACTTTAACATTTAAAAATAATGGATTAGACATTTTAACTAAGATAGCTGAATCAAAAAAAATTGAAATAACATTTAAAAGTGAATTAGGTGAAGTTAGAAATTTTTTAACTGATCAGGAAAAAGAAATATTAGCACATACTATTAAAGAATATAAAAGAAGTTTAGTGAAATGAAAAAACTAACAACTGAAAAGAAGAAAGTAGTGCTATAAGTTTAAATAGTGATTTAAAAAGTGGAGTAAACTTATATTTTAAAATTAATAATGTAGATATTATAATAAGTTTATCTAATACAGAGTATAAATCAAATATAGTAATAACTAATAAAAAGATTAAATGAAACTAGAGAAAAAATGAAGAACTAAAAGTTGATAAGATTATATATAAATTCAATGGAGGTCAAAATGTTAAATAATTATTTGAAAATACTAAATAAATTTGATTTGCTAATTCCATATGTTTTTGCTTTTCTTTTAAAGGAAATATTACCTATAAGAGAGTATTTTATAATATTAAGTAGTATATATTTTTTCACAAGATATAAGGAAATAATAAATAAAGAAATAAGATTAAAAGTTATATTTTGTATAGTTTTAAATCTTATTATATCGGTGCTTTTTTTTATAAATTTTGAAGATATGTGGATTATAAGTTCATTGATTTTATCATTTGTTTTTACGTACTTCTTAGGAGATGGTATTTTCTTTTTAATTTATCCGTTTTTGTTAATGTTTATTAATATTGTTTTAGTGTTTTATATTTTTATTTTTCTACCGTTTTCTTATTCTTTGGTTGTGATAGTATGAAACATAAAATATATTTAAAACTAATATTAATAAGTACCATTATATTAAAACCAGTATTGATTAGGAATTTTAATCCTTTAGAAAGTAAAGGAAGATTTTCGTCACCATATTATGAAGTAGAGTTACATTCATATATTAGAATATTATCAATATATTTTTTAATTTTAATACCATTTATTTTATTTTTTAGTATAGTTATAAAGAAAACTAAAAAATTAGAAATAATAGGAGCTATTTTAAATATTCTAATTATATTTTTAATAATAATATCTATAGTTATAAGATGGAGAAATAATTTATGAAAAAACTAATAACATTAACCATCTTACAAGCCATAGAGAAATAAAATAATATATAATAGAAAATAAGAAGTTTAGAGTATTATTATGATATGATTTAGATAACAATTATCTTAGAATATTCATAACTTTGTTGTAAAACTCTTTTTAATTTAGTATAATTATGAATATAAAAAGGAGGAATAACTTATGAAAAAAATTATATTAGGAATATTATCAATAACTACAATTTTTGCATGCAGTAGTCTTAAAAATTTTGATGTTGAAGATAAGGATTATGTACTTGAATCAATAGAATATACAAGAGATACTAAAATAAATACTATAGGAAAAGGAATGACTATTGAATTTGAATCAAAAAAAATATCAGGTAAAAGTTTAGTGAATAATTTCTTTGGTGGATATAGAATAGATAAAAATAAATTAGTAGTCGATGGTTTAGGAGTAACTAGAATGGCAGGAAGTCCTGAAGAAATGAAATTGGAATCAGAATATTTAAATGCTTTAAGTAGTAATAAAAATATTGTTAAAGAAGGTGAAAGATTAATACTTGAGGCTCAAAATGGTATGAAACTTGTATATATAAAAGAAGTTGATGAAGATAAACTTGAAAATAAAACATTTAAATTAATTAATCCTGAATTTAAAGAGGCCGATATAACAATTAACTTCCAAGATGAGAGTATTGCAGGGAAAAGTGGTGTAAATAATTACTTTACAACTTATGAAATTGAAGATAATGTATTATTATTACAAACTATAGGCTCAACATTAATGGCAGGTGATCCTAAATTAATGGATCTTGAATTCAAATATTTAGGACTATTAAATAACGCTATTGGTATTAAATATGAGAATAAAATACTAACTCTTTATACTAAAGATAATCAAACATTAGTTTTTGAAGAAGTAAAATAATAAAAAAATACCTAATTGAGAAATATTCTCTTTTAGGTATTTTTTTTGTTGAATATTCAAGTAAAGAACCTATTTTTTTACACTAATCTATGGTATACTTAAATTAAATAAACAAGAAGGATGTAGATATGGTTAATAAGTTTGATGAATTAATTAATAAGAGAAAAGAATTTCAAAAAAAATCAGATGGAGTATCTGAAGTTAAAGTTTTACGTGAAATAGTTAAGATGGCAAAAGATATATATGGTGAAATGTCAAATGAATACATATATTATCTTAACGAATTAGGTGGTTCGGCAAAATATATAGGAGAATATGAATTAGGACTTAAGAGTTTAGAAGAAGCGCTTTCTTTAATTGAAAAAAGAGAAAGTAATAGATCAGTTGCATATGGAACCTCTTTATTAAATATGGCTGAAGTATATAGATTTAGAGGAGATTTAGATAAAATAGAAAAAATATATTTAGAAGTTTTATCTATATTTGAAGAAAATAAGATGCAAAAAGAATATATTTATGCAGGTCTTTGTAATAATATAGGGTTATTTTATCAAAATACCAATAGAATAGAGGAAGCTATTCCATATCATGAAAAGAGTTTAAATATCTTAGTTGATATGCCAGATCATTTAGTAGAGCTTGCTACAACATATAATAACCTTGTTATGCCATATAAAGAAGTAGGTAAACTTAAACAAGCATATTCTAATTTAGATAATGCTTTAGAAATATATGAAGTGACTTTAGGTAAAGAACATTCTATGTATGGAGCTGCTTTAAATAATAAGGCAATACTTAAATTTGAAGAAGGAGAATATGTAAGTGCATTAAATATATTTGAAATGGCCTTAGATATTACAAAAAAATCATTTGGAGAAAATAGTTTAAATTATCAAAATCTTCTATCTAATGTTGAATATATTAGGGATTTAGTAAAGAAAACTCAAAAAGAAGTAGAAATAGAAGTAACTAGTGATTCAAAACTTATGGATATTTCAAGAGAATATACTAAAAAATATATATTGCCAAAAATTAAAGAAAAAAATGAAGAACTTTTATCTAAGATAACTATAGGATTAATAGGTGAAGGTTCAGAAGTTATGGGTTATGACGATGAATATTCAAGAGATCATGACTTTACATTTATGCCTGTAATCTTATTAAACATTGAAGATTATGAAAAATATTCAAAAGAATTAGAAGATATTTTATTATCTTTACCTCAAGAATTTTTAGGTATAAAACATGTTAATAATGATGTAGTAAATGAAAGACGTGGAGTTAAAAAAATAGGGGATTATCTATATAAGTTTATAGGGAAAGAAGAAGCTTCTTTAACTATAGAAGATTATAGAAGAATACCAGAACATGCCTTATTTGCTCTAACTAGTGGAGAAATATTTTATGCTGGAAATAATGAATTTACATCTATACTTGAAGCTTTAAAATATTATCCAAATATAATTAGAGAAAATAAAATAGCTACAGTATGTACTCGTATTGCACAAAGTGGACAATATAATTATTTAAGATTAATGAAAAGAGAAGATAAAATAGCTGCTAATATGGCTAAGAGTGTATTTATTGAAAATGTAATACATTTAGTATATTTATTAAATTCTAAATATATGCCTTTCTATAAATGGTCAGCTCGTGGATTAAAAGATTTACCTATACTTGGTAAAGATATGGAAAAGAGAATACTTGAATTAATTGATAATACAATACTTGATAAACATCAAATGTCAAATAGAATAGAAGAAATTTGCTATTTTCTTGTAGAAGAAATTAAAAAACAAGGACTAAGTAAAGAAAAAGGATATTTCATGGTAAATCACGCAATGTGGATACAAAGAAACATAGATGATGAATTTTTAAAATTATGGACACCGTTTGAAGATTAGGAGAAGTTATGGAAAGAGCAGAATTAATTAATGAAATTATAGCTAGAGAATGGGAAATGTTTAAAGTGTTAAAAAATACAGGAGGCCCTGCTGAATGTCAAAATAATAAACCAGAATTTGAAGTTATGAGAAGAGGGCAATGGGATAATTTGCCTGAAAATATATTACAAAGTTATTTAATAGATTTAAAAAAAGCGGAAGAAGTTGGTAGAAACTTATTAGAAGAAAAGTATATCAGAATGATGGAATTTTCAGCACCGGAAGAATTTGAAGGAGTTAAAGATTTGCTGCCAGTTTTATCACCTGGAATAGAAGTATTAATTAATAAAATAGAAAAAACATATCTTGCATGGGGAGATGAGTTTGAAGCAAAATATCCTAAATTTTCAAAATTATGTAGACCTTTAAGAAGAGAAGGAGACATGCCAGAAAGAGCATCAGTACAAACATATTTAAGAGGAGAATTATGTAGTTATTCATTAAAAACAGTCTTATTTTACTCAGACTATATAGAAGATTGTGTTAAAAAAGGGATAAACTTAATTTACGAAACTCATAGTGAAGTTGTAAAAATGAAAGGATTTGAATCTATAGATGCAGTTGAAAATTCACTTGTAATATAGTAGTAAAATATGATAAAATTATATATAAAAACAAAAAATAGGAGGAAAAATGTTAAAAATTACTTTGCCAGATGGAGCAATTAGAGAAATTGAAAACATGAGTGTTATAGAATTTACAAAATCTATATCAACAAGCTTAGCTAAAAAAACAGTTGGAGCTATCTTTAATGGCACGCAAGTAGACATTACATATAACTTAGATAAAGATGGAACTATAGAATTAATAACAACAGATAGTGCTAAAGGATTAGAAATATTAAGACATAGTACAGCTCACGTTATGGCTGAAGCTGTTATGAGCTTATTTCCTACAACAAAAGTAACTATAGGACCAGCTATAGAAAATAGATTCTATTATGACTTTGATACAGAAAGACCATTTACTGAAGAAGATTTAGCAAATATAGAAAAAGAAATGAAAAGATTAATTAAATTAAATGAAAAATTCTCAAGAACAGTTTGGTCAAGAGAAGAAGCTAGAAAACATTTCGAAAACGAAGGACAAAACTATAAAGTAGAAATACTTGATTCTTTAGAAGGAGATGAATTTAGTATCTATACTCAAGGTAACTTTACTGACTTATGTAGAGGAACTCACTTACCTTCAACAGGATACATTAAAGCATTTAAATTATTAAACTCTGCAGGTGCTTACTGGAGAGGAGATTCTAATAATAAAATGTTACAAAGAATTTATGGAACAGCTTTCTATAGCCAAGATGAGTTAGATGCATATATCAAACAAGTTGAAGAAGCAGAAAGAAGAGATCATAGAAAACTTGGTAAACAATTAAACTTATTCTTCTTAGATGAACATGGACCAGGATTCCCATTCTTCATGCCTAAAGGAACAAGATTATTCAATAGATTACAAGAATTATGGAGAATAGAACATAACAAACAAGGTTATGATGAAATTAAAACTCCGATAATGTTAGATAAAGAATTATGGGAAATTTCAGGGCACTGGTTCAATTATAGAGAAAATATGTATACATCTGAAATAGATGAAAAAATTTATGCTATTAAACCTATGAACTGCCCAGGTTCAATTATTGCATATAAAAACAACTTACATTCATATAAAGATTTACCATTAAAATATGCTGAAATGGGACATGTACATAGACATGAATTTTCTGGAGCTTTACATGGATTAATGAGAGTTAGAGCATTTACTCAAGATGACGCTCATATTTTCTGTACACCAGATCAAATTAAAGACAGCATTAAAGAAATAGTTGGATTATATGACAAATACTACAGATTATTTGGATTTGATTTCCACGTTGAACTTTCAACTAAACCTGAAAAAGCAGTTGGAGATGACAAAGTTTGGGAAATTTCTGAAAAAGCTTTAGAAGAAACATTACAAGAATTAGGAATTGAATATAGAATAAATCCAGGAGATGGAGCGTTCTATGGTCCTAAGATAGACTTTAAAATGAAAGATTCAATAGGAAGAATTTGGCAAACTGGAACTATACAGCTTGACATGAACTTACCTGCAAGATTTAACATGAGCTACATAGGTAAAGATGGAGAAAAACACGAACCAGTAATGATACATAGAGCTATGTTTGGATCTCTTGAAAGATTTATGGGAATCTTAATAGAACACTATGCAGGAGCATTCCCTGTATGGCTTGCACCAACTCAAGTTAAAATCATGACTATATCTGAAGAACAAGTAGAATATGCAACAGCATTACATAAGAAATTACTTAACTTAGGCATAGGTGCAGAACTTGATACTAGAGATGAAAAGATTGGATACAAAATTAGAGAAGCTAATGGAGATCAAAAAATACCGGTACAATTAGTAATAGGTAAAAATGAAGTGTTAGAAAATACAGTAAATGTTAGAAGATTTGGATCTACTGACAGTGTAACTAAAAATGTTGATGAATTCATTACAGAATTGTTAGAGGAAATTAATATTAAATTCTAGTTACTGAAAGGAGTTTGAATGTATAACGATAGAGAGTTAGATAGTAGAATTGAAATTGGTATACTTGGTTCATATTTATGGATGGGTATAGGGTTATTAATTACTTTTGGTATTATGTATGCATCATTATTTAATGTGCAGTTAGTACAAATATCTGTTACATTAAATAGATTTGCATTCTTAATTATTATTGCAATTGCATTACTTATGAGGTTTGTTGTTGCAAAAGCAAGTGCTATGGTTTTAAGATTAGTGTTTATTGCATATTCATCATTTTTAGGAATACTTTTAATTCCAATAATGTATGTATATGAAACTGCATCAATACTTACTATACTTGGTGGTTCAGCTGCTATGTTTATAGGTATGAGTGCTTATGGTTATTTTACTCAAAATAACTTGGAAGGATATTCAAAATATCTATTTGGTGGAGTACTAGGGATTATTGTAATGTCACTATTAAATAGTTTCTTATTTAGAAACAATATGGTAGAGATAGTAATATCTATATTAGGATTAGTGATATTTATAATATATACAGCAGTAGATACACAAAGAATTAAATCAATGTTACTTGAAGCACATTATCAAGGTGATATAGAATTAATGGATAAAGTACAGATATTTGGAGCTTTAATGCTTTATCTTGACTTTATTAACATTTTCCTATATTTACTATCATTATTTGGTAAAAGAAGAAATTAATATATTGGGCCTTTTTAGGCCCATTTTTATTGTAAAACCTTTAAAAATATGATAAAATATAGAGTAATAAAGAGAGTGGAGTAAGTAATTTTAAAGAACTTTTAGATAAGAGTTTTTTAATGTTATTTGCTCACTCTTTAAATAAAAAATAGGAGGACAAAAATGTTTGACAAAAAAGTATACATTTTAGATGTAGCGGGTAAAGAAGTTAAAGTAGAAACTGGAGAAATTGCTAGACAAGCAGGAGGATCAGTTGTAGTAACTAAAGGTGGAACTACTGTTTTAGTTACAACTACTAGAAGTAAAGAAGTAAAAGATGGACAAGACTTCTTCCCATTAACTGTAGACTATATAGAAAAATTCTATGCTACAGGTAAATTCCCAGGAGGGTTTATTAAAAGAGAATCTAAACCATCTACTGAAGAAATTTTAATATCAAGATTAATTGATAGACCAATAAGACCTTTATTCCCTGAAGGATTCTTTAATGCGGTACACGTAGTAATTAACGTAATAAGTTATGATGGTATTAATATGCCAGAAGATATTGCAACTATAGGGGTATCATTTGCTTTAGGATTATCAGATATTCCATTTAGCGGTCCAGTAGCAGGAGTTACTGTAGGATATATGAATGGAGAATATGTAATTAATCCAGATAAAGCACAAAGAGATAACATGGATATCTATTTATCAGTTGCTGGTACTAAGACTGCAATAACAATGGTTGAAGCAGGAGCAAATGAAGTAACTGAAGAAGAAATGTTAAATGCAATTATGCTTGGGCATGAAGCAATTAAAAATATATGTGAACAACAAGAAGCTATCTTAAATACTTTAGGTGTTCAAAAAATGGAATTTGCTGGTATCTCATATGATGAAAGAGTTACAACTTTCTTAGATAAATATCAAGGAGATTTAAAAAATGCAATATTAGTTCCTGGTAAACTTGAAAAGTATGAGGCAATAGATAATTTATGTGATTCATTACTTTCAAGCTTTAAATTAGAGATTGCTAAAGAAATGTTAGCAAAAGAAAAAACAGATGAAGAAAGATTATTAGAATTAATAGGTGAAAATAAAACTAAATCTATGGATGAATTAGTTAAAGAATTCAAAAAATATTATCATGATTTAGAAAAGAAAATTGTAAGAGAGTTAATAATTTTTGATAAATATAGAGCAGATGGAAGAAAAATTGATGAAATAAGACCATTAAATACTCAAATAGATGTATTACCTATGCCACATGGTTCAGCTTTATTTACTCGTGGAGAAACTCAAGCTTTAGTAGTTGCAACATTAGGTTCTAAAGAAGATGAACAAATAATTGATGGTATGGAAGGAGAATATAATAAGAAATTCTTCTTACACTATAACTTCCCACCATTCTCAGTTGGAGAAGCTGGATTTATGAGAGCACCAGGAAGACGTGAATTAGGACATGGAAACTTAGCTGAAAGAGCTCTTAAAGCAGTTATGCCATCAGTTGATGATTTCCCATACACAGTAAGAGTAGTTTCTGAAATTACAGAATCAAATGGATCTTCATCTCAAGCTTCAATTTGTGGTGGATCACTTGCATTAATGGCGGCTGGTGTACCTATAAGAGGAACAGTTGCAGGTATAGCAATGGGATTAATTAAAGAAGAAGAAAACTTTACAGTACTTACAGATATACAAGGATTAGAAGATCATTTAGGAGATATGGACTTTAAAGTTGCAGGGACTAAAAAAGGTATAACTGCAATACAAATGGATATTAAGATTGAAGGAATCAATAAGGAAATAATGGAAATTGCATTAACTCAAGCACATAAAGGAAGAATGCATATAATCGATGTTATGGAAGCGACTATTCCAGCACCAAGACCTAATTTACCTGAAAATGCACCTAAGATAATTAACTTAAGAATTGATCCAGGTAAGATAGCTGCATTAATTGGACCAGCAGGGAAAGTTATTAAATCTATCATTGAAGAAACTGGAGTTAAGATAGATGTTGAAGATGATGGAAGAGTAGCAATATTTGGTATAGATCAAGCTATGATGGAAAGAGCATTTGAACTTGTAAATCAATATACATTAACAGTAGAACTAGATAAAGTATACAAAGGAAGAATTACAAAACTGGCTAAATTTGGAGCGTTCGTAGAACTTGCACCAGGTACAGAAGGACTATTACATATTTCAGAAATTTCTCATAAGAGAATTAAACAAGTTGAGGATGTATTAAATGTTGATGATATGGTGGATGTTAAAGTAATAGCTATTGAAGATAACAATAAATTTAGTTTAAGTATGAAAGCATTAATTGAAAAGGAAACAGAAGAAGTTAAAGAAGAAAAAGTAAACGAAGGAGAGTAAGGGTATGTTAAACAAAATGAATTTGCCTAACAAATTAACTATAGTTAGAATAATATTAACACCAATATTATTACTACTTATGTTATTTAAATATGAAGGGAATCATGGAACATTCTCAGCTGTAATGTTACACGTATTAGTTGTTTTACTATTTGCAGGAATAGCATTAACAGACTTTTTTGATGGATATATTGCAAGAAGAGATAACTTAGTTACAAATTTTGGGAAATTACTAGACCCTATAGCTGATAAAGTATTTGTTTTCTCAGTTTTAATAGTTTTAGTAAAATACAATTTATTATCAATTTGGTTAGTATTAATATTACTTACAAGAGAGTTTGTAGTAGTAGCAATTAGAATGGTAATATTAGAAAATGGTGGAGAAGTTGTAGCAGCAAGTTCTTCTGCAAAACTTAAAACAGCAACACAAATGATAGCTTTACTATTTGCAATCATGTTCCCATTTGGGAAAATTGTTAATTCTATAGTATTGTTACCTGCAGTAGTATTTTCTATTATTTCAATGATAGAATACTATGACCTTGTTAAAAAATATATAGGGGAGGACATATAAATTGGAATTTAAACAAAGTATAGAAGAAGTTTTAAAAAATCAAGAAGTTGATAGAAACTTAGGTCTTACTGAAGCAGAAGCTGCAAGAAGACTTGAAAAATATGGTGAAAATAAATTAGAAGAAGGTAAGAAAAAAACATTACTTGCTAGATTTGTTGATCAATTAAAAGACGTTTTAATTTATGTATTAATAGTTGCATCTATATTAAACGTAATAGCTCATTATCCAGATGGATTTACTGAAGCTGGAATAATATTAATGGTAGTATTAATTAATGCTGTAGTTGGAGTAGTTCAAGAAGCAAAAGCTGAAAAAACACTTGAAGCATTAAAGAAATTATCATCTCCAAAAGCTGTAGTTAAAAGAGAAGGAAAAATATATGAAATTGATTCTAAATATTTAGTTCCTGGAGATATTTTAGTTATAGATGCAGGTAGATATATACCAGCAGATTTAAGATTAATAGAAACACAAAATTTACAAGTTGAAGAATCTGCATTTACAGGAGAATCACATGTAGTTACTAAAGATGCAGACTTCATGACAGATCAAGATACATTACCTATGGGTGATAAGTTAAACTTAGCTTACTCATCAACTCTTGCTACATATGGTAGAGGAGAAGGTATAGTAATATCTACTGGAATGAATACAGAAATAGGTAAAATTGCAAAAGCTTTAAATAGTGATGAAGATAGTACTACACCTTTACAAAAGAAACTTGATAAATTAGGTAAGACTTTAGGATACATAGCTATAGTAGTGTGTATAGTTATCTTTGGATTAGGAGTAATTCAAGGAAGAGGTGCAGTTGAAATGATGATTACAGCAGTTTCACTTGCTGTTGCTGCTATACCTGAAGGATTAGTAGCTATAGTTGCTATAGTACTTTCAACAGGTGTTACTAGAATGAGTAAAAATAAGGCAATAGTAAAAAGATTACCTGCTGTTGAAACATTAGGTTCAGTTAATGTAATTTGTTCAGATAAAACTGGTACATTAACACAAAATAAGATGACTGTAGTTAAAGAATACTCTATGGATAATAGTGAATTATTAATGAAAGGTTTATCTTTATGTTCAGATGCAACAACTACAGTAGGGGATCCTACAGAAATAGCTTTAGTTGTTTATGCTGAAAAACATGGATATACTAAAGAAGATTTAAATAATCAATACAAACGTGTAAATGAATATGCATTTGATTCTGATAGAAAATTAATGTCAACTTTACATGAAAATGGAAATGAATATATTTCATTTACTAAAGGTGCTATAGATAACATCTTAAATATATGTAAATATATCAAAATTGGAAATGAAGTAGTAGAAATTACTGAAGAGCATAAAGTACAAATTCTAGAGAAAAGTATAGAAATGTCTAATGATGCTTTAAGGGTTTTAGGATTAGGATATAAGGATAGTCCTGTATACTTAGAAAGTGAAGATTTAGAAAATAACTTAACTTTAGTTGGTATAGTTGGTATGATAGATCCTCCGAGAGAAGAAGTTAAAGCTTCAATACTTACTGCACAAAAAGCAGGAATAAAAGTTGTTATGATTACAGGAGATCATAAAAATACAGCAGTTGCAATAGCTAAAGAATTAAATATTGCAAAAGATATTTCAGAAAGTATAACTGGGCCTGAAATAGATAAATTAGATAAAGAATATTTCTATGAAAATGTAGAGAAATATTCAGTATTTGCAAGGGTTTCACCTGAGCATAAAGTTAATATAGTTGAAGCATTAAAATTAAAAGGAAATGTAGTATCAATGACAGGAGATGGAGTTAACGATGCGCCATCACTTAAAAAAGCTGACATAGGTGTTGCTATGGGTATTACAGGAACTGATGTTTCTAAAGGTGCTTCTGATATGATATTGCTAGATGATAATTTTACAACTATAGTTAAAGCAGTAGAAGAAGGAAGAAATATATATAATAACATTAAGAAAACAATAATGTTCTTACTTTCATGTAATTTAGGGGAAGTAATCTGTATATTCTTTGCTACATTACTTGGTTTACCAATACCATTAGTTGCTACTCAGTTATTATGGATTAACTTAGTTACAGATACATTACCAGCTATCTCATTAGGTCTTGATCCAGGTAATAAAATGGTTATGAATGAGAAACCACGTTCTCCAAAAGAAAGTTTCTTTGCAAGAGGAGCTGCAACACGTGCATTAGTTGGAGGAACTTTAATAGGGTTATTCACTTTACTTGCATTCTATATTGGTTTAAGAGAAGAAGGATTTACAACTCTTGCTCAAATTAGAACATTAAGTGAAGGAGATTCAGCTCTTACACATGCAAGAACTATGGCGTTTATAGTGCTTACTGTCTCTCAATTATTCTATTCATATACTATGAGAGTAGAAGATACAACTACATTTAAAGTTGGATTATTTAGTAACAAATATCTAAATATTTCATTTGTATTAGGTCTTGGATTACAAATATTATTAATTAATATACCAGCAGTTGCAAAAATATTTAGAGTACAATCTTTAGGATTATTTGACTGGGATGTTGTAATAATCTTAGCTATAATTCCATTTATAGTTAATGAATTAATCAAAGTGTTTATTAAATTTAAAAAATAGTTAGAAAGGAGCTGAATCTATGAAAAAAATGATTTTTATCTTGTCTTTAATATTAATTTCATGTTCAAAAAATGAACCTGAAAACAATGATGTTAAAGTAATGGACCCTAATGGGATAGAAGTAGAAATTGTTAGTGTAGATTCAGCTCATCTTACTAAAATATTAGATGGAAATCTAGATGATAAAAATAACAAATTTTTTAGTGAAGCCGAACTTAAAAAATTTAATGAGAAAAATATAGATGCCAATCAATTATTAAAATATATTGATGAGGCTGAAAATGGTGATCCTAATGCTATAAATTCTTTATCATATATATACTATTTATTGGGAGAAAATGATAAATTAAAAGAAGTTTTAGAGTTAGGACTTAAGTATAATGTAAAGGAAGCTATATTTAATTTAGCCCTATTAGAGATGGAAAACAAAAATTTTGAGAAAGCTATTATCTGTTTTGAAAAACTTCCATCAGATTATAAAAAAAGTGAAATTGAAAACTTTAAATCAGGTATTTATTTAAATACTGCTTCAATTGCATTAAAAAGAAATGATTACGATAAAGGATTATCTAATCTAATTAAAGCATATAATATGGGGATAAAAGAATTGGATTATGAAATTGCCAATATTTATAGAATAAAGGGTGATGAAGATAATTTAGTTAAATGGTTAAAAATTTCCTCAGAATCAAAAAATATAGAAGCAAAAAAATCATTAGCAGAAATTTACTATTTTAAAGGTGATTTAACAGGAGCTTTAAAGCTTTATCATGAAATATATCAAGCTGGTGAAGTTGATTATGCACAACATCTATATTTTGCATATTTAAAACTATTAAACAATCAGGAAGCTTTAAAATGGTATAAGATATCGAGAAATTTAGGTTTAGTAGATAAAAATCCTGAACTTGAAAAACTTAAAGGTTTCTATAATAATTAAAGAGGTAAAAATGAAAAAAATATTATTAAGTATATTACTCTCTTATGTTTCTTTTGCTTTTTCTGCAAAATTATCAAGTAATTTAAATGAAGAGATGACAGGAGTACTTACAAGAGATTATAGGACATATAAAAGTATGTATATAGGAGATAGTGAGTATAATAAATACTATTCATATAACGAAACTAGTACTAGACCTTTGGCATCAGTTACAAAACTTATGACAGCAACAGTGATATTTGATGAAATAAATGAAGGTAAATATACTTTAAATACAAAAGTAAGAGTAGATAAGGAAGCATCTAAAGTTCCATATGGAGTGGTATTAAAAGAAAATAAGATATATACAATAGAAGAATTACTTCATCTATTAATGATAAATTCTTCTAATTCTGCAGCTTATCAGCTTGCTCTTTTTTCTTCAAATGGAAATGTTGATAATTTTGTAAAAAAAATGAATAAAAAAGCTAAACAATTAGGACTTAGATCTTTAAGATTTAATACGCCTCATGGATTGCCACCTGTAGATACAAATAGAGGGATGGATGTAGGAAATGCAAGAGATATATATTTATTAGCGTTAAATGCTTTAAGTAATGAAAAATTACTTGAAATTTCTAGTAAATATACTTATGAGACATCAGATGGAATTAAGATTAAATCAACTAACTCTTTGGTAAAATTAGAAGAGGTTTCTGGATTAAAAACAGGATTCCATAGAAGAGCAGGATACAATATAGTTTATTTAATTAATAATGGAGATGAAAAAATCATACAAGTAATTTTAGGCTCAAATAGTACAAGTAATAGAGAAAAACTTGGATTAAAAACTTTAGAATTAATGAAAGAGAGTGATAAATAATGAAACCATATTTATTTAAAATTGGTAATTTTGAAATTAGAATTTACTCATTAATGTATATTATAGCTTTATTTACAGCAATATTTATTGCAAAAAGAGATGATGTTGCTGAAAAAAGAGGAGTAAAGAAAAATATTATTGAAGATTATGCATATTTTGCAATAATAAGTGGATTAATTGGTGCAAGACTTTATTATGTATTACTTAAATGGGGATACTATAGTCAAAACTTATCAGAAATAGTAAAAGTATGGCATGGAGGACTTGCAATACATGGAGGTATTATTGGAGGTATAATAGGTACAATAATATTTGCTAAAATGAAAAATGTTGATACATTAGTATTAATGGATATGGCAGTAGGGCCATTAATTTTAGGACAAGGTTTAGGTAGAATAGGAAATTTAGCTAATGGAGAAATTCATGGTTTTCCTACAATTACACCATTTTCTGTAATTTTAAAAGGTAATTTTACAACGTGGTGGCAAGAATTTAATGCTATGCCTTTATTAAAACAATTAGAATTTAAAGAATTAGTACCATGGGGAATTACTTTCCCATTAGATACACCAGCAGGACAAGAATTTCCAAATATGAAATTACACCCTGCTATGATATATGAAATGATATTAAATTTCATAGCATTCTATATCATATGGTTTGTATTTAGAAAGAAAGAATACTCAAGAGGTATACTAACTATGATATATATTGTTACCTATGGAATAATTAGAATTATTGTTTCAACATTTAGAGCTGAAGATTTACTAGTTGCAGGAATTAGAGCTCCATATATTATTAGTGCAGTAATGATAATTGTTGGTATAGCAGGAATAGCATATATTAAATCAAAAAAAGAAGTTAAATAAGGAAGGGATAAAATATGAGAAGTTTATCAGGAATACAACCTAGTGGAGTACTGCATCTAGGTAACTATTTTGGAGCATTAAAACAATTTGTTGATTTACAAGATAAATATGAAGGACTATACTTTGTAGCTGATTATCATTCACTAACAAGTCAAATAGATCCAGAAATTTTAAGAACACAAAGTATGAATGTTGTTATGGACTATATTGCAGCAGGACTTGATCCTAAAAAATCTACAATATTTTTACAATCATCTATACCACTACATACAGAACTTATGTGGATATTATCAAACCTTACACCTATGGCTTTACTTGAAAGAGGACATGCTTACAAGGATAAGGTTGCAAAAGGGATAAAAGCAAATGTTGGATTATTTAATTATCCAGTATTAATGGCAGCAGACATATTACTTTATGAACCTGATTTTGTTCCAGTTGGTAAGGATCAAAAACAACATATAGAATTTACAAGAGATTTTGCAGTTAAATTTAATGAATTTTATGGTAAAGAAGTATTTAAATTACCAGAAGCTTTAATACTTGATAGTGTAGCAACAGTAGTAGGTACTGATGGAGAAAAAATGTCAAAATCATATGGAAATATAATAAACATGTATGCTCCTGAAAAAGTATTAAAGAAACAAGTAATGAGTATAGTAACTGATTCAACACCACTTGAAGATCCAAAAGATCCTGATAATAATGTTACTAAACTTTATTCATTATTTGCTGATGAAAACGAAGTTAAAATCATGAAAGAAAAATTCATGGCAGGTAATTATGGTTATGGCCATGCAAAGAAAGAATTATTTGAAAGAATTTTAGACTATTTCAAAGAGCAAAGAGAAAGAAGAATTGCTTTAGAAAATAACTTAGATTATGTAAAAGAAGTATTAAGAAATGGAAGGGAAGCAGCAAATAAAATAGCTTCAGCTAAAATGGTTGAAGTTAGAAAAGCTGTAGGATTGGTAAGTGATCAAATATGAGAAAAATTTTAGCAGCAATGTTTATGGGACTATTTTTAGTTTCTTGTTCTAGTGTTAGTATACCAACATCATTAATAAAAAGTTCGTTAGCAAAAAAAGTTGATGGAAAAAAAGAAATATATTTCTTTAAAGGTGAAACTAAAGTAACAAGAGTTTTTGTTGAAAATAAGAAATTAAATATAGAAATAGAACTTAAATTAGAAAATTCAGAAAAACCAATAGTAGCTTTAATAGAAACAGAACTTAAATATTACCCACCAAAACTATATGCAACACATACAAATATTAAGAGTATAACTAATATTGCGTATGAAGGTGCAGTAAAAGAAGTAATAACTAGAATCGTTCAAACGATATTATTTAATAAAGAAATATTAAATGTTGGAGATACTATTAATCCTGAAAGAATCAAAGATATTTACGTAGGTGAAAAAGCAATAGTTGTTGAATTTAAATAAAAAAATATGATATAATTATATAAAAAACTAGGAGGAAAATATGGGATTTTTATGTCGTTTATTTGGTAACTGTAAAAAAGAAGAAGTTAAAAAAACTGGTGAAATTAAAATAGTGTCTCCTCTTGATGGTAAAGTAATACCTCTACAAGAAGTACCAGATCCAACTTTTGCCCAAGCATTATTAGGTAATGGTATTGGAGTAGAACCACAAAAAAGTGGTGTTGTAAAATCACCAGTAGATGGAACTATAATTCAATTATTTGAAACTAAACATGCTTTCGTTGTAGAAACAGAAGAGGGTGTACAAGTTTTAACTCACTTTGGTTTAAATACTGTTAAATTAAAAGGTGAAGGATTTGAAATTATAACTAAAGAAGGAAGCAAAGTTAAAGCAGGAGATCCGATAGTTAAATTTGATTATGATTTTTTAAAAGCCAATGCGGATTCAATTGTTACACCAGTTGTAATTTTAGAAACAGAAGAATATAAAGCTGTAAATCCAGTAGAAGGTTTAACTGAAGCAGTTGCAGGTGAAACTGTAATAATTAATATAGAAAAATAGTTATAAAGAATGAGTATATGAAAATATATTCATTTTTTATTTTAAAAAATTAAATAAATAATATATTAAAATTAATATATTATCTATTATTTAAGTTTATAAATATATTGATATATATTGATTTTTTTGTTGAAAAATGATAAAATATGTAGGTAATTAATCAAGTTAGTATGAAACGGAGGAGACAATGAAAAAGATAGCAATCTTAACTAGTGGTGGAGATTCACAAGGTATGAACACTGCTATAAGAGTAGTTGCTAAAACAGCTATGCACAAAGGCATGGAGGTTTATGGTATAAGAAGAGGGTATAAAGGAATTTTAGATAGAGATATATTTAAAATGACATTACTTGACGTTGCAGGTCTTGCAGGAAAAGGTGGTACTATGTTATTATCAGCAAGATTACCTGAATTCAAAGACCCAGAAGTTAGAACAAAAGCAGCTAATATTTTAAAAGAATATGGAATTGAAGGTTTAGTAGTAATTGGTGGAGATGGATCATTCCATGGAGCACACTATTTATACGAAGAGCACGGAATTAAAACAGTAGGAATACCTGGAACTATTGATAATGATATAGCAGGTACTGACTATACTATTGGATATGATACAGCATTAAATATAGTGCTTGAATCATTCAATCAAATTAGAGATACAGCTAAATCTCATGATAGAACTTTCTTTATAGAAGTTATGGGAAGAAACTGTGGAGATATAGCTTTAAATGCTGGAATTGCAGCAGGAGCAAATGGAATATTAATTCCAGAAGTAGAAACTTCAATTGATGATATAGTAAATATTATTAAAAGAAGAAGAGAAGCAGGTAAATTCTATGATGTAATTATTATGTCAGAAGGATATAAAAACAAAGAAAACGTTCTTAAAGAATTAAAAGAAAGAATGCCAGAATTAGATGCTAAACTTGTAGTATTATCACACATTCAAAGAGGTGGTAATCCAACAGCAGCAGATAGATTACTTGCAACTAAATTAGGAGTAAAAGCAGTTGAATTATTAGTAGAAGGAAAATCAGGATTAATGGTTGGAGTTGAAAGTTCAAATGTAGTTACACATAAATTATCATATGCTTGGGAAAATTATAATAAAAAATCTCAAGAAGATTATGATATAGCAATGATGTTATCAGTATAAAGTTTAATATATATTAGGAGGAATTAGATGAAAATTAAAATGACTAAGGTTGTATGTACAATAGGACCTAAAAGTGAAAAGAAAGAAGTTTTAAAACAATTAATTTTAAGCGGAATGAACGTTATGAGATTAAACTTCTCACATGGAGATTTTGAAGAACATGGAGCAAGAATTAAAACTATTAGAGAAATCTCTCAAGAAACAGGAAAACACGTAGCAATCTTATTAGATACTAAAGGGCCAGAAATCAGAACAGGTTCACATGCTGAAGGAGACGTTAAATACGATTTAGTAGAAGGACAAGACTTTATAGTAACTACTGATTATGAGTTTAAAGGAACACCTGAAAAAATTTCAGTTTCTTACCCTAACATGACTAAAGATTTAAAACCTGGGGACACTATTTTAATAGATGATGGATTAATAGGATTAGAAGTTAAAAAAATCGAAGGTCAAGAAATCTTCTGTAAAGTTAAAAACTCAGGAGCTTTAGGACAAAAGAAAGGTGTTAACTTACCAGGAGTTTCAGTTTCTTTACCAGCATTAGCTGAAAAAGATAAAGGAGATTTAAAATTCGGATGTGAAGTTGGTGTTGACTTCATAGCTGCATCATTCATAAGAAAAGCTTCAGACGTTGCTGAAGTTAGAAAAGTTTTAGATGAAAATGGTGGAGAACACATTAAAATAATTTCTAAAATTGAAAACCAAGAAGGAATCGATAACTTCGATGAAATCTTAGAATTATCTGACGGAATCATGGTTGCAAGAGGAGACTTAGGAGTAGAAATACCAGTTGAAGAAGTTCCATTTGCACAAAAAATGATGATCAAAAAATGTAATGCAGCTGGTAAACCAGTAATTACAGCAACTCAAATGTTAGATTCAATGCAAAAAAACCCAAGACCTACAAGAGCAGAAGCAGGAGACGTTGCTAATGCAATCTTAGATGGTACAGATGCAGTTATGTTATCAGGAGAATCTGCAAACGGTAAATATCCAGTTGAAGCTGTTAAAACAATGGCTACAATATCTGCTAAAACAGATGAATATGGAGTACCTAAAGTATACTACAGCCACGATGTAACAATTACAGAAGCTGTTTCAAAAGGTGCAGTAGAAGCTGCAGAAAACTTAGGAGCTAAATTAATAGTTTGTTGGACAAAAACAGGAAGAGCTGCTAAAATGATTAGAAAATACAACCCTACAATGCCAATAATTGCTTTAACTGATTCAGAAGTTACTGCAAGACAATTAGCATTAGTAAGAGGAGTTAGAGCAATAGTTGCTAAAGACTTAGACAACGCTGAACACTTCTTCGCTAAAGCTTTAGAAGTTGCTGCATCAAATGCTGCTACAACTGAAGATGAAGCATACACAGGATTCAAAAAAGGTGACTTAGTAGTACTAGTAACAGGAATTTCTGAAACTGGAACAACTAACACTTTCAAAGTTGCAAGAATAGGATAATAAAAATATAAAATATAGAAAAAGAACTGGTTACACAGTTCTTTTTCTATGAAAGGTAATGTTATGAAAAAAATAGATGAATTAGTGCAAGTATTATCTAATTTAAAAGGTATAGGAAAGAAAAATGCAACAAGAATTGCATTTGATTTACTTTCTAAAGATGAAGATGATATTAACTACCTTATATACACTATTAAAAGTTCATATGATACTATAAAACCTTGTAGTATATGTCACAATCTAACTGATGTTGGTATATGTGAGATATGTACTTCAAATAATAGAAATAAGAATGTAATATGTGTAGTTGAAGATACCAGAGATATTTATGCTTTCAATAAAGCTAGTTCATATAACGGACTATATCATGTATTAGGTGGTAAAATTGATCCGTTAAATGGAATAGGTATAGATGAATTAAATATTGATAGTCTATTAGCTAGAATAGAAGAAAATGTAAATGAGGTAATTCTTGCACTAAACCCTGATTTAGAAGGAGAAACAACTATACTTTACCTAACAAAATTACTAAATAATAAGAAAGTTAAAGTAAGTAGAATAGCAAGTGGTATACCTATAGGTGGTAACATTGAATATTCAGATAGTGCTACTTTAATTAAATCATTAGAAGGTAGAGTAATAATAAATGAAAGAGAGGAAGAATAATGGAAAAGATATATTTCACATCAGAATTTGTATCACCAGGGCATCCAGATAAAATTTGTGATCAAATTTCAGATGCAGTACTTGATGCATGTTTAGCTGAAGATGAAAATTCAAGAGTAGCTTGTGAAACATTTGCAACTACAGGTTTTGTATTAGTAGGTGGAGAAATAACTACAAATACATATGTAGATATACAAAAATTAGTAAGAGATAAAATAAAAGAAATAGGATATATACCAGGATTTGGATTTGATTATGATTGTGGAGTTGTAAATATGATACATTCACAATCACCTGATATAGCTCAAGGAGTTGATGTTGGAGGAGCTGGAGACCAAGGAATAATGTTTGGTGGAGCAGTAAATGAAACACCAGAATTAATGCCTTTAGCACTAAGTTTAGCTAGAAATATTATAGTTAAATTAACTACATTAACAAGAAATCAAACTTTAGTATGGGCAAGACCAGATGCTAAAGCACAAGTTACATTAGAATATGATGAAAATGGAGTAGTACAAAAAGTAGAATCAGTTGTATTATCAGTACAACATGATGAGGAAGTAACTTTAGAAACTATCAAAAAAGAATTAAAAGAATTAGTAATTAAACCAGCACTTGCTGAATATGGAAGAGATATTTCAGAAGTAGATAATTTCTATATTAATCCAACTGGACGTTTTGTTATAGGAGGACCACATGGAGATACAGGACTTACTGGAAGAAAAATAATAGTTGATACATATGGTGGATATTTCAGACATGGTGGTGGAGCATTCTCAGGTAAAGATAGCTCTAAAGTAGATAGATCAGCAGCTTATGCAGCAAGATGGATAGCTAAAAATATTGTTGCAGCTGGAATTGCTAAAAAATGTGAAGTTCAATTATCATATGCAATAGGAGTAATAGAACCAACATCAGTATTAGTTGATACATTTGGAACTTCAGAATATTCAGATAGTAGAATAGCTGAAGTAGTAAATGAAATATTTGATTTAACTCCACGTGGAATTGAAAAATCATTATCTTTAAGAAAACCATCATTTAGATACCAAGACTTAGCAGCATTTGGTCATATTGGAAGAAAAGATATAGATTTACCATGGGAAAAATTAGATAAAGTGGATGAATTATTAAATAAAATAAAATAAAATAAAAGGTTAAGGTAAAAATGAATAAAATATTAAAAAGAATAACATATATATTTGTTTTTGTTGCCATATTTTTTTCTTGTGGTAAAAAAGAAGAAAATATAGAAGATAGAGTATTAGTATATAATCTATTTTCAGCACCAAGAACTTTAGATCCTCATAAATATAATGATAATATTTCATTACAAATATCAAATTCAATTTATGAAGGACTATTAAGATTAGATGATAAAGGTGAGATTACTGGAGGTTTAGCAAAAAGCTATACTAAAGAAGGAAATACTTATTTATTTGAATTAAGAGATAAATTAACATATTCTGATGGTACGCCTATCACATTAGAAGATGTAGAAGAATCATTCTTAAGAGTTTTAGATAAAGAATTTTTATCTCAATTTGCATCTCAATTATTTGTAATAAAAAATGCAAAAGATTATTATGAAGGCAAAGTTTCAAGAGAAGATTTAGGTATTAAAGTTGAAAATAATATGCTAGTTATTGAATTAGAAAAAGACATTAAATATTTCCTTTACTTAATGACTTTACCTATTAGTGCTCCATATAAAGAAGGTAAATATAATGGGCCATATAAATTAGAAATTAAAACTGAACAAGATATTATAATTTCTAAAAATGAAAATTATTGGAGAAGTTCAGAAGTTCATGTAGATAAAGTAAAATATGTGTACTTTAAAGATTTTTCAGTTTTAAATAATTTAATAAAAAATGAGGATATAGATATCTCAAGAGTTGATGTTGAATTATTAAATGAAGGTAATATCAATTCATATTATGATGGTAGAATTTGGTATTTAGACTATAATTTAATAAGTAATGAAATGCTAAAAAATATTCATTTAAGAAAAGCTATATCTCTTGCTATAGAGAGAGATGCTTATATGAATGTAAAAAATGATGGTTCAAAAAAAGCACTTAATTTAATAAATGAATTATTTGAATATACACCAGATTTCTTAATTGATGATTTTAATATAGAAACTGCGAAAGCTGAATTAGAAATTGCAAAAAAAGAATTAAATGTTGATAGTATTAAATTAGAATTATTATCAGGTAATACGCCTATAGAAGTAAAAGAAATACAATTTTTACAAGAGCAATTAAAGAAAAATTTAGATATAGAAGTTGAAGTTAAAACTGTACCATATGGAGATAGACTGACATTAATTAAAGAAAACAATTACGATATTGCATTAAATACATGGTCTGCTAAATATAGAGACCCACTTGCAATATTAGATAGATTCTTGTTTAAAAATAAAAAAATAGAAGTATTTGAACAAGAAAAATATAAAAACTTAGTTGAAGATTCAAGAATATTTACAGAAGATAGAATGGATAAAATAAAAGCTGCAGAAAAACTATTATTAGAAAATTATGTAGTTTCACCATTATATTTCTCAATTGAAAATCAATACGTAAGTGATAGAGTAACAAGCATAATAAACCATCCTATAGGAAATGTAACAGATCTTTCTTATGCTAGATGGAAATAAATAACGGAGTAGTTAAACTACTCCGTTTATATTTTACCTTTATATTTATCTAAAAAGTTCTGTAATATTATTTGTGCTGCAACCATATCTACTACTTTTCTTCTCTCTTTTCCATTTTTTTTAGAAAAGTTTTTTAAATAGTATTCTGCTTCTTTAGTTGTATATCTTTCATCCATGTAATGAATAGGGAAATCTTCAGGGATAAATGGTTTTAATTCTTCTACAAATCTATGTATTTTTTCAACTTGTATAGCATTTTGGCCATCTTTTGTTTTAGGTAGGCCTAAAACTAGGCCTACTATTCTTTCCTCTTTTATTATTTCCTTAATTCTTTCATATGGATTTGTGACATTTCTATCTATAACTTCATAGCTAGAAGCAAACATTCCCAGTCCATCAGATTTTGCAACACCTATTCTAACATCACCAACATCAAGTCCTAAATAAAATTTCATATTATATTCCTTTTATAAACTCTAATGTTTTCTCTAATGCTTCTTTTACTTTATTACCATCTTTTCCACCAGCTTGTGCAAAATCAGGTCTTCCACCACCATTACCATCAGCAATAGTAGCAGCATTTTTAACTATATTTCCTGCGTGGTATTTATTAGTTAGGTCTTTAGTTACTCCAGAAACAAACACAGCTTTTTCATTGTTAGATCCAAATAGGATAATACATGATTTAAGTATTTCTTTTGCTCTATCTACTAAATCTTTTAATTCATTTACATCTTTATCTTTAAATGATTTAACTAATACTTTAACACCATTTACATCTATTGCCTCATTAGTTAAATCATTGATTTCAAATTTAACTAATCTTCTTTGTAAATCTTTAATAGTGTTTTCTTGTACTTTAACTTCTTCTCTAAATTTATTGATTGCAGGTAATAAGTTAGCAGGAGAAGTTTTGAATTTATTAGAGATATCTTGTATATCTTTTTCTAATCCATGTACATATTCTAAGCTCTTATATCCAGTAATTGCTTCAATTCTTCTTATACCAGAAGCTTTACCTTGTTCAGATTTAATTTTAAATAATCCTATTTCTCCAGTAGAAGATACATGTATTCCTCCACAAAGTTCTAGAGATACACTAGAGATATCAACAACTCTTACTACATCTCCATATTTATCACTAAATAAAGCCATAGCTCCTTTAGCGATTGCATCATTAATATTTTCATAGTTAATGTATACAGGTAAGTTTTCAAGTATTAATTCATTTACTCTGTTTTCAATTATTGCAACTTGTTCAGGACTTACTTGTTCATAGTATGAGAAGTCAAATCTTAGTCCTTCTTCATTAACTAATGATCCTGCTTGTTCTACTGTAGTACCTAAAACTTCTCTTAAAGCTTTATGTAATAAGTGAGTAGCAGTATGATTTTTTCTGATATCATTTCTTATTTTTTTGTCTACTTCTAATGAGTATTCTTCATTTAATTTAAGTTCTTGTCCTGAGATATAGTGGATAAATACATCTGATTTTTTAGCTACATCTTTTACTTCAGCTATAATTTCATCATTAAATTTAATAACACCTCTATCAGCAACTTGACCTCCACCTTCAGCATAGAATGGAGTTCTATCAAATATTACCTCATAAAGTCCATTTTCTAATTCTTTAACATGTAATACTTTACCAAAGTCATGTAAAGTATCATAACCTGTAAATAAAGTTTTACCATTTTCTTTATAGAATTTATCAATGAATTCATCTTTAATCATATCCGAATTTTTAACTCTTGAATCTTGTGATCTTTTAACTTGTTCTTCAAGTTTTTGGTTAAATTCTTCTTCACAAACTTCCATATTATTGTTTTCAACTATTAATTTAGTGAATTCAAATGGGAATCCGTATGTATCATATAATTTGAATGAAACTTCACTAGGTAATTTAGTGATATTTTCTACTTTACATTTTGCAATCTCATCAAATAGTATTTCAGTTCCACCTTTTAAAGTTCTAGAGAATTTATCTTCTTCTGATTTAATAATATTTTTAATATATTCTCTTTTTTCTTCAAGTTCTGGATATGCTTCTTTCATATTATCTATTACTGCATCAACTATTTTATGTAAGAAAGTTAATGAGTTATCAAATATTTCTCTATTTTCAACAGCTCCTGCTCCATAAGCTCTTCTTATTAATTTTTTAAGTATATATCCACGACCTTCATTTGATGGTAAGACTCCATCGCAAATTAAGAAAGTAGAAGCTCTTAAGTGATCAGCTATTATTTTAACTGAAACAGATATTTGTTCACCTTGTATTTCTAATACTTTTTTGATGTTATCAATAATTGGTGTAAATAAGTCAGTTTCAAAGTTGTTCACCTTATTTTGTACAACTGAAGCTATTCTTTCAAGTCCAGCCCCTGTATCTATATTTTTTTCTGGAAGTGGAACTAAAGAACCATCTTCTAATCTATTCCATTCAGTAAATACTAAGTTCCAGATTTCTAGGAATCTATTTCCTTCATCACCTGGTTTTGAATTAATTTCTTCATTGTTTTCACCCATGATTTGAGTATCATAGTATATTTCAGAACATGGTCCGCATGAACCTATAGGACCTGCAGCCCACCAGTTATCATCATCACCAAGTCTAACCATATGATCTTCTGGCACTCCAACTTCTTTAGTCCATATATCATAAGCCTCATCATCTGTTAAATAAACAGAAACATAAAGTCTGTTTGGATCTAGTTTTAATACTTCTGTAATGTATTCCCAAGACCACATTATTGATTCTCTCTTGAAGTAATCTCCAAATGAGAAGTTTCCTAACATTTCAAAGAAAGTGTGGTGTCTTGGTGTAACTCCAACATTTTCTAAGTCGTTAGTTCTAATACATTTTTGATATGTAGTTATTCTATTGTATGGAGCTTTTTTCTCACCTAAGAAAAAAGCTTTAAAAGGAACCATACCAGCTACTGTTAATAGTAGTGTTTTATCATCTGGTATTAGAGATGCACTTTCAAAGTGTTTATGTTCTTTAGATTTAAAAAACTCTATAAAGCTTTTTCTTAATTCATTTCCAGTCATTTTTTCATCACCTTTGTTATAAATTTTCATTTTAAAATTATATCATAAAAAGATATAAATTTCAATAAATTTGAAGCTAGTGAAATAAATTAAAATAAAGGATATATCAATGTTTTAAGATATAATTAAAAGTAGTAGAAAAAAACTGTGCAATTTTTTTGCATAAATACTATTGTAAATTTAGAAAAATGATAGTATACTTAATTATGAAAATGCTTGCACAAAAAAGGAGTACTTATGAAAAAAATTACAATTAAAGATGTTGCAAAAAAAGCAAATGTAAGTGAAGCTACTGTATCAAGGGTAATGTCAAATAGCTCATTAATTAGTGATAAGACTAAAAGGAAGGTTTTAAAAGTGATTAAGGAACTAGACTATTTTCCTAATTCAGCAGCTGTTTCATTAACTAAAAGCAGTAGTAGAATTATAGGAGTAGTCATTGAAGATCAAAATGATAATCCGCTTCAAAATGATTTCTTTACAGAAACATTATCATATATTAGTACTTGTGCACTTGAAAGAGGGTATTACATATTGTATATACACTCTAAAGATAACCAAGAATCACATGAGAACATTGAAAGATTAATAAAAACCAATAGAATAGATGGGTTAGTGTTCTTAAATCTAGTTGAAAATGATAGAAATATTAAATACCTACAAGAAATAGATTTCCCTTATGTAGTACTTGGGACACCTAAAGAACTTGATAAAGGAATGTGGGTAGATAATGATAATATTAAAGCAACAAGAGAAGTTACTAAAAAATTAGTAGAAAAAGGATTTAAACATTTTGCATTTTTATCTGGACCTACAAATTTAACAGTTTCAAATTATAGAAAAGAAGGATTCTTAAGAGCGATGAAAGAAGCTAAAATGAAGAGTGAGTATCAAATTTCATCTGATTTTGATTCTTATGAAGCATATGCTGTTACTAAGAAGTTATTAAAAAAAGATAAAAATATAGATGCTGTAGTTACAACAGATGATATTTTAGCAATAGGTGCAATAAGAGCAATAGAAGAGTTAGATAGAAAAGTAGAAGTTACAGGATTTAATAATTCTAAACTTAGAAAATATCTAAAACTTGATTTCATAACTGTTGATATACGTTATGAAGAATTAGCAAATAAGTCAGTAAATATTTTAATAGATAGCATTGAAAATGTAAAAAGAGAGAAAAACTTTGTTATAGTTCAAGCAGATATTATAGAAGGAGAAACAAATGGAACAAAATTATGATTACAAACACATTAATAAAAATAGAAAGAGTGCAATAATTATGCATATTTCTTCTTTATGGAGTGAATATGGTATAGGAAATTTAGGGAAAGAAGCATATGAATTTGCAGACTTTCTTAAAGCATCAGGACAATATTATTGGCAAATATTACCTACAGGTCCTACAGGTTATGGAGATTCACCATATCAAGCGTTTTCATCTTTTGCAGGTAATCCATATTTTATAGACTTTAGAATTTTAGATGAAGAAGGACTATTAAATAAGGAAGATTATCAAGGACTAGATTATGGAGATAATCCAGATAGAGTAGACTTTGGTAAAATATATGTAACAAGAAAAGAAGTATTAGCTAAAGCATTTGAAAATTTCAAAAGAATAGAAGATAAAAAATATGAAGAATTTTTAAATGAAAATTCTGATTGGATTAATGATTATGGATTATTCATGGCTTTAAAAGAACATTTTGGTAATGTTTCTTGGGAATATTTTCCTAAAGAAGTTAAAGATAGAAACCCTGAAGAATTATCAAAATTTGAAGTACTTTTAAAAGATAAGATTGATTATCAAAAATTTGTGCAATACAAATTCTTTGCACAATATACTAAATGGAAAGAATATGTAAATTCATTAGGAGTTAAAATTATTGGAGATATGCCTATATATGTTTCTCCAGATAGTTTAGAAGTATGGAAAGATAGAGATTTATTCTTAGATGATATAGTTGGAGGATGCCCACCAGATGGATTTAGTGCTGGAGGACAAAAATGGGGGAATCCAGTATATGATTGGAAAAAACATGAGGAAACAGGATTTAAATGGTGGATTAACAGAATAGAAAAAACTTTAAAATACATAGATGTATTAAGAATAGATCACTTTAGAGGATTTGAAGCTTATTGGGCTGTTCCAAAATTTGATGAAGATGCAAGTAATGGGAAATGGGTTAAAGCACCAGGTGCAGAGTTATTTGAAGCTGTGGAAAATGCTTTAGGTAAAATAGACATAGTTGCAGAAGATTTAGGATATACAACTATAGATGTAGTTAAATTTAGAGAAAAAACAGGATTCCCTGGTATGAAGATGTTGCAATTTGCATTTAATCCTGATAATGAAAGTGATTTCTTACCTCACCAAACAGAAAGAAACTGGGCTGTTTATACTGGGACACACGATAGTGATACTGTTAAAACATGGTTTGAAAAAGCAAATCCTGTTGAAGTTGAATTTGCTAAAAAATACTTACATTTAACAGATCCTAATGATTATGTTAAAGGATTTATTAGAGCTGCGTGGTCTTCAGTAGCAAATCTTGCAGTAGCACAAATACAAGATTTCCTAGAACTTGGTGATGAAGGAAGAATGAATACTCCTTCAACTTTAGGTAACTGGTCATGGAGAATTAGAAAAGAAATGCTTACTAAAGAGTTAAGTGATGAAATTTATGATTTAACAAAAACATATTTTAGATTAAATAAGTAAGGAAGTAAGAATGATAACAAGAAAAATAGATAATGATTTAAGAAATTTAGGTTTAGATTTAAGATTTAAATATGATGGTAAGTTAGGTATAGAATACTCTGAAAGTGCAACAACTTTCAGAGTATTTGCACCTACTGCTACAAAAGTAGAATTATTAATTAATAATCAAAATTTAGAAATGAACAAAAACTTTGATAAAGGTGTATTTGAATTAACTGTTGAAGGGAACTTAGATAAGGTTCCATATATGTACAAGACATTTTTTGAAGGTGAAACTTTCACAACTGTAGATCCATATGCTATTGCAAGTGAAGCAAATTCTGCAAGATCTGTTGTAGTTGATTTATCTAAAACTTTCAAAGGTGAAAGGATGCCTAAATTTAATATGTTAGATGCAGTAATATATGAATTACATATTAGAGATTTTACTTTAAATGTTAAAAATAGAGGTAAGTATTTAGGGGTAGTAGAAGAAAAACAATTAGAGTATTTAAAAAAATTAGGTGTAACTCATGTTCAACTTTTACCTATTTATGATTATTCAACAGATTCAGTTGATGAATTAAATCCAGACTTAAGATATAACTGGGGATATGATCCAGTAAATTACAATGTACCTGAAGGGTCATATTCAAGTGATCCAACGGATCCATATTCAAGAATTAATGAATTAAAAGAAATGGTAGAGATATTACATAAAAATGGAATAAGAGTAATAATGGATGTTGTATATAACCATGTGTATGATGCTTTAGCACACTCTTTATCTAAAACTATACCAAATTATGCTTTTAGAAAAACAGATTACTTCCATTTTAGTAATGGTACAGGTTGCGGAAATGATGTAGCAAGTGAAAGAGCTATGATAAGAAAATACATAGTTGATAGTGTTAAATATTGGGCAAGTGAATTCAATTTAGATGGTTTTAGATTTGATTTAATGGGAATACTAGATGTAGAAACTATGAATGAGATCAGACAAGAATTAGATAAAATAGATGAAAGTATTATAGTTTTAGGAGAAGGTTGGGATCTTGTAACAAGTCTTGCACCAGAATTAAAAGCTAATCAATTAAATGCTTGTAAAATGCCAAATATAGCATTCTTTAATGATGATATTAGAGATAGTTTAAGAGGATCTACATTTGAAAAATTAGGACAAGGTTTTGTTAGTGGTGGAAAGTTAGAAGAAAGATTAATTTCAAGTATTAAAGGTGGTAATGGGTTAAAATCATATATTGCCCCTAATCAATTAATACAATATATAGAAGCTCATGATAATAACACTGTTTTTGATCATATAGAAATTACTAACGGAGATGAAAGTGTTGAAGATAGAGTAAAAATGCAATCTATAGCAACTACTATAGTTTTAATGTCACAAGGAGTACCTTTTATACATGCAGGTCAAGAATTCTTTAGAACTAAAGATGGAGTAGAAAATTCATATAAATCGAGTGACTATATTAATAGATTTGACTTTGGAAGAGCAGAAGAATATAGTAGTTATGTAAATTATTTATCTGATTTAATTAGTTATAGAAAAGAAAAAGATGTCTTAAGATTAGATACTTATGAAAGAATAGAAGAAAATTTTAGATTAATAGAAGCAAAAGATGATATTATAGCTTATTCATTTGGAAATATATATGTAATTGCAAATGTAAGTAAAGAAGAAAAAAATGTTGTAATAGATGAAGGAAATTACAAAATAATTTTTAATAATTTTAATAAAATTGATAATAAGACAATTAATGTTGTAAATGAATATAAAATGAATTCATTAAATATTTTAATATTAGAAAAAAATATGTAACATTGGTAAAATATATATTAAATAAGAAAAAATCAATATTTTAAGTAAAAAAAAGTGATGTAAGTTAAGAAAAAACTATAAAAAAAATATATAAATGTATTGACTTTGTAGATAATTGAGGTATAATAGTAATGTAAAATTGCAAACGATTGCATAAATACAAAATAAATTAAAGAAGTAGGAGTGAAAAAATTATGAATTTCAAAAAACTTGCGACAAGTGCATTTTTAATGTTCTCTTTATTACTATCTTGTGGTGCTAAAGAGGAAGCAAAAGCTGAAACTGGAGAAGCTTTAACTGGTCATATAGTTGTACAAGCTGAAGAAACTTGGGCACCTTATTATGAAGCTGCAATAGCTAGAGTTAAAGAAAAAAATCCTGAAGCTACAATTGATTTAAAAGTTATAGGATCTTTCGATCACATGAAAGTTATCGAAGAAACTAATGCTGAAAACGAAGACGTTGCTGACGTATTCGCTATACCATTAGACAGAATCGAATCTTTACATGGAAAAGATTTATTAGCTGCTTTTGATGCTAAAGCATTAGGAGATAAAATTGGTGGATTTGGAGATTTCGATAACGGTCTTGGAGGACAATTAAAATTCGAAGATCAATATTTCGGATTCCCATTCAATATTGAAACTTTATTCTTAGGAATTAATGCTAAAAACGTTGCTGCAAACGGTGTAGATTTAGCTAACTTAGACTTTGCTGAATTAGGACCAGAAGTGGCTATGATACCTGTATTCAATGCTTGGTGGGGTGTTGCTATAACTAACGCTTTCGGTGTTGAATTATTAGGTAAAGATGCTGACGGTAAATTCTTCTCAGATTTAACTAAAGATTGGGCAGAATTAACTCCTGAAGTACAAAACATGTTCGCTGGATTACATAAATACTGGAAAGCTTCAAATGAGGCTAAATTACCTATGTTTGACTCATCTGCAGTTTACGGATTTATGGATGACAATTTCAAAACTGGTAACAAAGGATCAGTAAGAATTTCAGGACCTTGGGACTTAGCTGCTTGGTCAGGATTAATTGGAGAAGATTTAGAAGTTGCTGGATTAAACCAAGCTAAATTTGCTGGACAACCATTAAAACACTGGAAAGGTGGATGGGCTTTAGTAATTAACGCTAGAAATGAAGAAGCTGCCGACAAATTAGCATTATCTGAAGCTGTAATAGCTGAAATTATGAACCCTATGTTCGCTGCAGATTTCTATAAATTAACAAGTAAAATCATGCCTAACGTTTCTAAAGATGATTATGCTAAACTTGACTTATCTGACTTAGATAAAAAAGCTATAGCTTCAGTTATCGAAGGATACGAAGGAGCAGTATCTAGACCATTATTCCAAGAATGGGGACAAGTATGGGGAACATGGGAAAATGCTTTACTTTCATGGGAAGCTAAAAAACCTGCAACTCCAGAAGATGCATATAAAGAAATACAAGCAAGCTTTAAAGCACTATTAACAAATTTAGGACAATAATAAAATTGAGTAAGTGTTAAAAGCACTTACTCTTTTTTTTCAAAAAGAGGTTTTATGAAACTAGATAGAGGAACATTAAATAAGTTTTTACTTATGGTTTTGTTTATAATGATATTTGAAAGTTTAAGTAGTATGTATGCAGTTAAAAGCATAGATCTATTTAACAAAGTACATGCTGAAACAGGTATATCTCTAAATGATTATATTACCATAGAAATGATAAAATATTTTAGTTCGGTTTCTATTTTTATAATCTTTTCAATATATACCTATTTAACTTATAAACATTATAAAATAAATAGTTTATATAAAGGAGTTTGGGCATTATTCATAATTGCTAATATCTTATTTAGAATTTTTGTATTTAAACAAGATACAATTTTTCATTATTTAAGTATAATAGTGCAATTTATTTTGGTTATATATATTATAAAATTTAAAGGAAAAGAAAGAGAGGAATGATCATGAATCATAAAGTTTATGATAGTTTAGATAATCCTCATGCAAGGAAAAATCTTTATTTAAAAGATGTAGCTGATGGTATTACAACAAATAGAAATTCACATGCATACAATGTGGAAATGAAAAAGTTACTTGAAGAAGAAAAAATATACCTTTCTGCTCTAAAAAAACTTAAAGCATCTGAAAAACAAACTTTATTATCAAAATTTGATAATAAAGAGGCAGAATTAAGACTTGAGTTATTTGAAGCTAAAAAACTAAATTCTTTCTATACAGGTAAAGAAGAAAAAAGTTATGATTTTGAATTAGAATCAAAGAAAAGTACTATTCAAATGGATAGATTACCTAGCATAATAGAATTATACAGTGAATCAATAAGAGAGAAAAAAGATTTACAACATAAATTATCAACTCTTTCAAAACACGATGATGAAGATAAAGTTAAAGAGTTTGAATCTAAAAAAGAAGAATTAAATAAAAAATTTAAAACTGATTCAGATAAATTAAGACATAGTCACAGTGAAGGATTAATTTCTAGAAAAGCACTTAAAACACAAATAGATCAATTAAAAATGGAATTAAAAGATAAATTAGAAGTATTAAAACTTGATATTCCTAGTGAAGCTATTAAAAGTAGAATAAGTGTATTAAATTATTTATCTACTGTGGAAGTAAAATCAAGATATAAAATAATGCAACAAGATATAGCAGATTTATACAGAAAAATACCTGTAGAAATTGAGTCTATAAACAAAACTCCCGCAGTATTATCATTATTATTCCCAGGACTTGGGCAATATCATAATAAACAATACTTTAAGGCAGCATTATTCTTTATAGGATTATTATTTATTTACTTTGTAGCAATTCCTTATACTTTAGGTTATGGAAACTATAGAGGAGAAGGACTTAGAGGTTTATTCTCACTTGCCAAAGGTGGTAAAAAATTAGATAAATCAATAATCTTTATGATAGAAGGAATAATTTCAATAATATTAATCTTATTTACTATAGCAATTTCATTCTTATCATTTAAAGATGCTAAAGATGTTATGGTAGCTAAGTTAAAAGGTATTAGACCTAAAACAACTTTTGAAACTGTAGAATCATTAAAAGAAGATGGATTCCCTTATATAGTTTCAATAAGTTCATTCATATTATTAATATTTGTTGTAATTTTACCAATTATGACAACAATATTATTATCATTTGCAGGTATGGATCCTAATAACCAATCTAAGTTCCAATGGATAGGACTTGAAAACTATAAATTATTAATTACTGGAACAGGAATAGCTGGAGGACCATTCTGGTTAATCTTAGGATGGACATTATTATGGACAGTATTTGCTACAACACTTGCAATAACAGTTGGATTTGGACTTGCGTTACTTGCAAACAATGAAAGAATTAAAGGGAAAACTTTATATAGAACTATTTACTTATTACCATGGGCAGTTCCAGCATTTATTACAATAATGTTCTTTAGTATTATGTCTTCTAGAACGGGACAAATTACTAAATTACTTGAATTTATGTTTGGTGGAGACTGGGCTATTAAAAATAGTACTACATTAACAAGAATAGCTTTAATTTCATTACAAACATGGCTTGGAAGTTCGTATGTATTCTTATTATCAACAGGGGTATTACAAGGTATACCAGCTGACTTATATGAAGCTGCAGATATAGATGGTGCAACTACTTGGCAAAAATTAACAAGAATAACTGTACCATTAGTATTATTCCAAACAGCTCCATTATTAATAGGACAATATACATTCAACTTTAATAACTTCTCTATAATTTATTTATTTAATGGTGGAGGACCATTTGATCCTTCTAAATACGGTAACTTAGCAGGAAGTACAGACTTATTAATTTCATATATTTATAAGTTAACAATTGAAAAACAATATCAATCTATAGGGGCTGCAATAACAGTATTTATCTCAATTGGATTAATGTTTGTAGCTTATTTAGGATTTAAGAATTCTAAAGCGTTCAAGGAGGGTAAATAATGGCTAAGAAAAGTAAAAATACTAATTTATATTTATCAGATAAACCACCTTTGAATTTTGCAGGAAAAGTTGGATTAGCACTTAGTTATATTATTTTAACTATTTGGGCTTTATTAATTATAGTACCTTTAGTATTTATGGTTGTAGCTTCATTTAATGGAGAACAAGAAAAATACTTAATATTAGGTTCAAGTTTTACATTCTCATTAAAACATTATGGAATATTATTTAGTAAAACATTATTCTTAAGATGGGTTGTAAATACAATAGCAATAGCAACAGCTACAGCTTTATTTACATTATTAATAGTATCTTTCACAGGATATGTATATTCAAGATTTAGATTTAAAGGTAAAAAAGTATCTTTAATGGCAATAATGTTAATTCAAGTTATACCAGCTTTTGCTGGAATAGCAGCATACTATACTATGCACCAAATAATAGTATCAATATTCCCGTTCTTTACTAGAACTTTAATGTTAATATCTATTTATGCAATAGGTGGTATAGCAGGTAATACTTTCATACTTAAAGGATATATAGATTCTATATCTCCAGAACTTGATGAAGCAGCTAGAATGGAAGGTTCATCAAATATGCAAGTATATAGATTAATCATTATGCCTATAGCAAGACCAATGTTAGCAATTATAGCTTTATGGTCATTTATAGGACCATTTATGGATTTCTTATTACCAAGAATATTACTTACAAATCCTAAACAATATACACTTGCAGCTGGTTTATTTACATTAATTTCTGATGATAGAACAAGACTAGAACCAGTATTTGCTGCAGGAGGAATTTTAACAGCAATACCTATAGTACTATTATTTATAGTACTACAAAAACAATTAGTATCTGGATTAAGTAGTGGATCAGTGAAAGGATAGGAGAATATATGAAAGTAGAATTAAAAAATGTAGGGAAAAAATACGAAGGAAATGACGTATATACTTTAGAAAATATAAACTTAGAAATAGAAAGTAAAGATTTTTGTGTAATCTTAGGTCCATCAGGATGTGGTAAATCAACTTTACTTAGAATGATAGCAGGATTAAACTCTATTACAACTGGAGAATTATTATTTGATGATAAAATAATGAATAAAGTACATTCAAAAGATAGAAATATAGCAATGGTTTTCCAAAGCTATGCTTTATATCCTCATATGACAGTATATGATAACATGGCATTTTCACTTGCTATGAGAAAAATGGATAAGAAAATGATACATGAAAGAGTTTTAGAAGCAGCTAAAATCTTACAAATAGAAAAATATCTATATTCTAAACCATCTGATATTTCAGGAGGACAAAGACAAAGGGTTGCTTTAGGACGTGCTATAGTTAGAAAACCAGCAGTATTCTTAATGGACGAACCTTTATCAAACTTAGATGCTAAGTTAAGAGAGCATATGAGAATAGAGTTAGTTAAAATACATAGAAACTTAGATACAACAACTATTTATGTAACACATGACCAAACAGAAGCAATGACTATGGGAACTAGAATAGTATTAATGAACGATAGTAAAATTCAACAAGTTGGAAAACCAGAAGAATTCTATAATAAACCTCAAAATATATTCGTAGCTAAATTTATAGGTTCACCTACTATGAATATAATGGAAGGATACATTAAAGATGGACACTTCATTTCTAATTCTGAAGAAGTAGTAATCAAAGCTAATGATGAAGATAAAGAAAGATTAAGAGATTATGAAGGTAAAAAAGTATCTTTAGGTATAAGATCTGAAAGATTCTTAAGTGGTGAAGAACATGAAAATAGATTCGCAGCTACTATAGAAGTTATAGAAATGTTAGGTAAAGAAAAATTACTTTACTGTAAATTAACTGATGGTACTAACTTAGTAGTTACAATGCCAGGGCACTATAACTATGAAATTGGAGAAGTACATAACTTCGGATTTGATACAGAAGCATTACACTTCTTTGATGAAAATGGAAATAGAATATAATTAAAATAAAATAATTAGAAAGAGGGACTTATCCCTCTTTTTAAATAGATAATAAGGAAGGTGAGTTATGATAAATAAGGCTGGATTTTACCATGAACCAGTTTCAAGGTATTGCTTTGCAATTAGTAATAATGAAGTAGTATTAAGATTAAGAATTGCAAAGGAAGATATAAATAAAAAAGTATATTTAGTGTATGGTAAAAAATATGAGTTCTATCTAAGAAGAGAGGAAATGGAACTTGAATTAAAATTTATTGATGCAGTTTATGGATATTACGAAGTAAAATTAGAACTAGATGATGTTAGACTTGCATATATATTTAAAATAATTGATGGAGAAAAAGAATATTATTATAGTGAAGATGGAGTAACAGATAGTTATGATTATTCGCTTGCATACTATAATTTTTTTCAAGTACCATATATTAATAAAAATGATGTAATGCCTGTAATAGATTGGACAAGATCTGCAGTTTATTATCAAATTTTTGTTGATAGATTCTTTAAAGGAAAAGAAAAAGATGAATCATATATTAATTTAAAATGGGGAAATAAACCTAAACCTACATCTTTTGCAGGAGGAGATTTAGAAGGAATAAGGCAAAAATTACCATATTTAAAAGAACTAGGGATTAATGTAATTTATCTAACACCAATATTTTTAGCAGAAACTAATCATAAATATGATACTTTAAACTATTTTGAAATAGACCCACAATTTGGTAATAAAGAAGATTTTAAAAAACTTGTAGAAGATATACATGGTATGGGAATGAGAATAGTTCTTGATGCTGTATTTAACCATATTAATATGAATAGTAAAAAATTTTTAGATGTAAGAGAAAAAGGTAAAGATTCAAAATATTATGATTGGTTTGTAATAAAAGGTGATTTCCCTGATATTAAAAAAATAAATTATGAATGTTTTGCCTCAGTAAGAGAAATGCCTAAATTAAATACGGTAAATAAAGAAGTTCAAGAATTCTTAATATCTGTTGGTAAGTATTGGGTTGAAGAGTTTGATATAGATGGATGGAGACTTGATGTTGCAGATGAGATATCTTATGTTTTTTGGAGAAAATTTAGGGAAGAAATTAAAAATATTAAAAGTGATGTAGTATTAATTGGTGAAAACTGGCATGATGCTTATCCATTTTTAAAAGGTGAACAATATGATGGTATAATGAATTATGCATTCACAAAAGCAGCACTTGACTATATTGCAAAAGATAGAACTGATGCAGAAGGATTAACGTATAAGCTAACTAATATTTTAATGAGAAATTTAGGGCAAGTAAATATTATGAATATGAATTTACTTGATTCTCATGATACGGTTAGATTTATAACGGATGTTGAAGGTTCTAAAGATAAATTATTAATGGCTCTTGCCTTATTATTTACATTTGTTGGTTCACCTTGCATATACTATGGTACAGAAATAATGCTAGAAGGTGGTTATGATCCAGATTGTAGAAGATGTTTTGATTGGAATGATAAAAAATGGGATAAGGGGTATATAGAAAAACTTAAAAAACTGATTTCACTAAGAAAAGAAAAAACAATGCAATATGGTGAAGTTAAGTTTGAAGTCGTAGATGATGTGTTCAAAATGAGTAGAAAATTTGATGAAGACGAGATAATTTTATTGCTTAATATGAGTAAAGTGGATAAGAATATATCATTAGAGAATATAATAATAAGTAATAATTATGAAAATGGCTTATTAAAAAATGAGGGGTTTGTAATTTATAGAAGTTAAGGAGAATTATGATATTAAAATATAGAAAAGGGAGTCCTATTAAAACGGATTCTACTGTATTAAATATAGAAATTAGTGAGAATATTGATATATTAAATAAAGTATTGAGAGATAATACTTTAACTTTTGAAGTAAATAATAATAGTTTTGTTTATGGACTTGGAGGAAGTAATAGAGGCATTAATAAAATGGGGTATACGTATACTTCATATTGCAGTGATGATCCAGTACATACTGAGGATAAAACTTCACTTTATGCAGCACAAAATTTCTTTGTACTGAAAGATGAAGAAAAAGTTTTTGGTATGTTTATAGATAGTCCTGCAAAAATAACATATGATGTTGGTTTTACTGAGATAGATAAATTTACTATTAATATTGAAAGTGATGATTATGATATTTACTACATTACAGGTAAAAATATTAACGAGATAGTAAAGGAATTTAGAAGTTTAATTGGAAGAAGTTATATTCCGCCAAGATGGGCCTTTGGTTATGGGCAAAGTAGATGGGGATATTTTAATGAAACTGATATAAGAAAAGTATTTGATAATTACAGAAAAAATAACATTGGTTTAGATATGATTTATTTAGATATAGATTATATGGAAGAATTTAAAGACTTTACTATAAATAAAGAGAGATTTCCAAATTTTGAAAAATTTGTAAAAGAAATACAAGATGAAAATGTAAGGCTTATACCTATAATTGATGCTGGTGTTAAAATAGAAAAAGGTTATGATGTATATGAAGAAGGTGTAGAAAGAGGGTATTTTTGTAAAGATGTAGATGGAAAACCTTTCGTTGGTGCAGTATGGCCAGGACTTGTACACTTTCCTGATTTTTTAAATTCAAAAGCAAGAGAATGGTTTGGACAAAAATATAAATTCCTTATAGATAAAGGAATAGAAGGTTTTTGGAATGACATGAACGAGCCAGCTATCTTCTTTACTGAAAGAGGAATAAAGAAGATGTTCTCTAAGGTTGAAGAATATAGAAATAGAGAAAATATAGGTGTATATGATCTTTGGGATATGAAAAATTCATTTATGGATATGGATAATGCACAAGAAGATTATGATAGCATTTATCATGATTTGGATGGAGAAATAATAAATCATAATAAAGTACATAATTTATATGGATATAACATGACAAGAAGTGCTGGTGAGGAAATAGAAAAATTATCACCAGAAAAAAGAATGTTATTATTTTCAAGATCTTCATTTATAGGTATGCATAGATATGGTGGGATTTGGACGGGAGATAATCATTCATGGTGGTCACATATTTTATTATCAATACAACAAATGACGGGTCTTAATATGTGTGGATTTATGTATATAGGTTCAGACCTTGGAGGATTTAGTGGTAATTGTAGTGAAGATATGATGATGAGATGGTTACAATTTGCAACTTTTACACCACTAATGAGAAATCATTCTGCTATTGGAACTAGGGAACAAGAGCTATATCAATATAAAAATATAGATGATTTTAGAAATATAGTTGATATTAGATATAGATTAATTCCATATATTTATAGTGAATATATGAAAGCTGTATTAAATAATGAAATGTATTTTAAACCATTATCATTTGAATATGATGATGCTATTTCAACAAGAATAGAAGATCAATTATTAATTGGTAATGAAATAATGATAGCACCTATTTATAGACCGAATCAAAATGGAAGAGTAGTATATTTACCGGAAGAAATGAAATTAATTAAATTTAAAGATGGAGATGTAATAAAAGAAGAAATCCTAGAAAAAGGACATCACTATATAACGACTGAATTAAATGAATTTGCAATATTTATTAGAAAAGATAAAAAAATCCCTTATGGTAAAATTGCTAAAAATGAAAGTGAAATCGATTATGAAAATATATCATTCCTAGGATATGAAAATACTTCATATTTATACTACAATGATAATGGTATAACAAGAGAAA
The DNA here is from genome assembly GCF_009733925.1 of Streptobacillus canis. Classification (NCBI taxonomy): domain Bacteria; kingdom Fusobacteriati; phylum Fusobacteriota; class Fusobacteriia; order Fusobacteriales; family Leptotrichiaceae; genus Streptobacillus; species Streptobacillus canis. The sequence goes on from NZ_WOEI01000012.1 coordinate 43,415, forward strand.
TTTCAGAAAAATATATAATAAGTATATAAAAGGTAGTGGGCCTTAAAGTATTTAAGGCCTAAAAACCTTGTTTTTATGAGCTTTTGTGAAGAAAATAAAAAAATATAAAAAATTAAAAAAAATAGTTGACAAGAAATATACTTATGTGATATTATTATTAATGTCCAATAAGGACGAGGACAATGGAAAGAAAAGGAATAAATAAAGCAAACAAGAAAGACAAGAAGTCAATTTAAGGTAAAGACAATAACTTTGAGATAAGAAAACAAAGAAGTAAAAACTGACAAAAAGGTGAAGAAT